>CAZSTC010000029.1:3799-30275 GCA_964609795.1 uncultured Verrucomicrobiota bacterium | reverse complement strand
AAACCTCCCTTTTACCAGTCAACCGGGGCCACGGGCACCAGCCGTGGGATAGAGAGCAGGCCCGAGGGAAGCGGTTTATCCATCGAGGCGTCAAAAGGCTTATACTGGATGTTGACAAAATTGATCTCGTGAAAGTTCTTCCAGACCACTTTCTTCCTATCCAGATCAATCACCCGGTTATAGGAGAGATTCGTCACCTCGATCTCGAGAGTGTTTTCCTCCCTCAATAGCCCCTTCGGGATCACTTTCGCAAAAGGAATATGCCAGTAAAGCGGCAGCGTTTCCCCGTTAAGGGTCACCCGGGCCGTCTCACGCACATCGCCCAAATCCAGTTCATACTCTCGGTCCAGAGCTGAAGCCGGCAGCTCAAATTTTCTGGAGTATATCAGCTTACCGCTAAAAATATCATAGGGCTCGCCAAAGGCCGTCCAACTCTTACCAACCTCAGTGGTGAGGCTCTCCCTGATCTCGGGAATTCCTTTGCTGTAGCGCAATGTCCAGGCGCCATCCAGTAGAATAGGCTCCCCTTCCTCCGCTTGACCGTAATAGGGCCACGGTTCGACCTTATCCTGTTGCATCAGGGTCAAAGCCTCCTTACCATCGCAAAAGAGAAAAAGGCTCTCCCCCGGCGGCAGGTGAAGCAGGAATTCAGTTTCTCCATTAACCCAGCGCAGAGCAGCCTCTCCCCAGACACGACTCTCCGGATGATAGAAAAACACCCTTTCGGGCCGCCTCACTGGCCTCACCCATTGCTTGCCGGGCTTCTCTGAGAGATTGGTCAGAAAATAAACGCTTCTGCCTTGGATCGTCTTTCGTATGAAATCAATTCCCATCGTTTTAAAAGGCTCAGGAGAAACCCCATGCTTGCCGAGCGCCCTCTCCAGTTCAAAAAACCCTTCCCGAAAAGTATCACCTTTTTTTACGATATCCACCTGAAGCTCTTTTTGTATCTCCCGGGCTCTCTCTGCGAGTAACTCCCTACGCTCCTGGAATTGAAACATCCCCGGGACATCCGCCGGGATCGAATCCATGAAAATTACACC
Source organism: uncultured Verrucomicrobiota bacterium (assembly GCA_964609795.1). GTDB lineage: Bacteria > Verrucomicrobiota > Verrucomicrobiia > Limisphaerales > UBA1412 > UBA1412. The sequence continues at coordinate 29,232 of CAZSTC010000029.1, read as the reverse complement.
GACATCCTCCCGTGCGTATTGTTGCAGCGCCTCCAAAGTCTCCACGGGCATATACTGCGCAGGAGGAACCAGGATGACTTTCCCCTCTGCCGATACGCGGTTCTGCAACATCCGGTCCGAAACATAATCGAACGTGTAGCCGTGCTCCCAAAGTGCCTGGGCCAACTGACCGAAGACCATCTCTTTAAGCCCGTCGGAGAGGTAATGCACGTCCAACATCTTAATAACCCCGCGTCCTCCTCCTTTGCTCCAAATATCATAAATCGGGAAATAAATCAAAATGTCATGATCGGGCCGGCTCGCCTGCAAAATCCGCTGGCACTCCCGAATGTAGCCCGTGAGCGCCGGCAGCTCTTCCCAGAAGTGCGACGTATGCCCATAGTGTGTCGAGGCATAGAATAATCTCCCCGGGAATCCCTTCTGGTAAGGCGAATAAGTGGTCCCGTGGAAGAAAATATGGTTCACTCCCGCCGTAAAAAGCTCGTCCAGCTGAGGCTTGATCTGCGAAAGTGATACGCTGAAATGGTCCCCCAGCCAGGTCGTGGATTCAGAGCTCACCAGAGGCTTGCCGCTCAAATGCGCCGCTGAAGAGGCAAACTTCATCGTCAACGGATCCGGCCTACCGAAACGCTTCTCCTCGTACTTCGAATCGTGCCTCAAGCCGGGAATCTTGAAATCGCTTACACCAAAAGATTCAGTCTCGGGGATATCCGCCGCCGCATACAAATCCAGGAGGTTCCCCGGCGAGCCATGTGCCTCGTTGCGCACCAGCCTCACCCCCATCCGATGACAGAGCTCCACCCAGGGCTCCGTAAAGTCCGAGTAAAGCAGGTCGGCCACCGTCTCGCAGTAATCGCTCACCACCCGCGGCCTCAACTCATTTGTCGATTTTTCATCCAGCATCTCCAGATAAGGCTCCAGGTCGTACCCGCGCAACATCTTGAACTTTTCCGGGAAATTCGTCGTACAGTTCGCCCCGTATACTTCAAAGGAATCGTTGTAAAGCGCCCTCGGCTTCAGATCCACTTTCGAAAAAGCGTCCAGAAACCGCTGCGAATAGTATTCTATGGCCGATCGGTTGAAATGATCGATCACGAATCCCTCGGCTCCCGGCGCGGCACGTTTCACCCGCTGCCCCGTCGGCTCTATGATGAATTTGCCCTCCGCCACTCTGAAACGCTGGCCCCGCAGACCCTCCGGGATATCAGCCCCTCCAAAAGGCCAGCCCGTCCCCATCGTCATATCGACATCCATCCCCAGTCGCCGTGCTTCCCGGATCGTGTGCTCGAGCATCTCCATCCATTGTTCCGATAAATAGGGGATAAAACGCTCCTCGTCGCCCTTCTCTCCATAAATGGGTATAATATGAACACCTCCCAATCCGGCCTCTGCCATTCCTACCAACTGCTCGGTAATATCCTCCTTATTGACAGAGCTGCCCATCCACCACCAATAGGTCCAGGGCTTTTCAGTGCAACCGGGGGCCTGAGCCCAAACGCCTGCCCAACCAAACGCGGCGAGCACTGCCAGTGCACAAATAACCTTCAATACCCTTTTCATCTCGGGCACAGGATAACAAACCCTGGAGACAGGTCAAAGCCCTTTTGGGCACACTCCTTCAAAGCGTATCGGCGAGGGGAATAAGCTCAGTTTTTAAAAACAAGCCACTTGCGTCCGGCATAGTTCATCAGGATTGAGCAGGCAATCTTTGAGAGTGCCGACCAGGTCGTCCCCAATCCTACATAATGAATCAAGCCCATACCCAGTCCGATACCCGCACCCGCGCTTGCCAGCGAAACTCCATAAAAAAGCGCGACCTCCAACCAGCGATCATGCTTACCCCCTTCAAATACGAAAAAGAGATTCAGCAAATAGGCGCAGAGATTCGAAACCACAAAAGAACCTACGCTGGCATAGAAAAAACGCCGGGCTCGTAAAGCCTCATCCACTCCTTCGACTGAAATTCCCAGAAACCGGACCATGATGTCATCCGGCTGCAACGCCGGAAACACCAACCAGGCAAACAGAAAGAATGCAACGAAATCCACAACCGTGGCGATGCCTCCGCATATGGCGTAGCGTACAAACTGCTTCCTTAACAGCGATCTCAAGGTTCGATTCTTCAAAATCTTACTCCAAAAGTGTCCTTTACCATAACCCGTCGTACCAGTGCGCAGTATCCCTTTTTTGTTGACCCTCTGTCAACCTTTCATTGGGTATGCCTCACAATAACCACAAAATATCACTCCCCGAAATGAACTCGCCCCCTGTTTTTAGAATAAAATAATCCATTATTTTTTGCAAAAAACTGTTTTAAAATAGAATTACTCCAGTAGCGAAAATATAAAACAAGGAGGCCTCTGGATTTTACCCACCATTCATATGTTTATTATTCTGAGTGCTTCAAATCAATCGCTCGGGGAATAACCGGGAGGAGCAAAATAAAATCAAAATTTTTTTGACAACCCGGGCCACAAGGCATAGAATCTCTCTCGTCAAGGTTGGTGGTGGATGCCAATGATTCGCCGCGAACGGAGTTTATTTATATTAACTGAAACTATGAAAAAGCAAACTACAATGAAGAAGGCGTTCACGCTGATTGAACTTCTGGTCGTGATCGCGATTATTGCCATCCTGGCGGGTATGCTCCTGCCTGCGTTGGCCAAAGCCAAAGCTAGAGCTCAGCGCATAGCTTGTACTGGTAACTTGAAGCAGATGGGTCTGGGCACTCGTACCTATGCTCTGGATAATGAAGACCGTTTCCCTTGGGAAGTCTCCGCGACTGATGGCGGCAGCCTCGAAGTTGTCTCCACGACGATGACCACCCTTGGCGGTCAGGATGCCAGCCAGCCGAGATTCGGCGCCCTCACTGGTGCTGCAACCGGTATCACTAATCCGACCAATGCCTCCGGTGCCAAAATCACCGTTCCTGCTGCAAACGGTCAGTGGCTGCACTTTGCCGTGATGAGCAATGAATTGGCTGATATGAAATTGATCCGTTGCAATTCAGATTCCGAAGCATCCAGCGGCGGCAATGTTAAGAATTTCACTGATTTCTACATGCGCCCCACTGATGCCAATAACAAGTACTATCTCTCTTATTTCATCGGTGTAGATGCGAGCGAAACCTATCCTCAAACCCTCCTCTTCGGTGATCGTAACGTAGTAGCTCCCACGGTTCCCCAGAGCACCAACAGCACGACTTCTTTCATGCTGATGCTCGGTTCCGGAACCAACACGACCTACCAGACCGCCGGTCAGAGACCTCGTTGGGGTGAGAATATCCACCAGAATAATGGTAACGTTGTCCTGGGTGACGGTTCCGTCCAACAGTACACTGAGGCAAGGTTGAGCGATCAGATTCGTCAGACCGACAATCAATACAACCGCATCGTGATTCCTTTCGCCAAGAAGTAATGAGTTAATAACGAATTACGAAATTTCAAAAGGCACCCTTTCCGGGTGCCTTTTTTGTTCTCTTTTTTCATATCGCTTCTTGGCAAAAAAAGAAGGAAAAGCTATTCTTGGCCCCATGAGCAGTGAGGCTACAAATTTCGTTTTTCGACAGGATGCAGCGCGGCGCAATACGCGGCGTATGTTGGTGTTATTCGCACTGGGCATCTTCTCCACAGCCGCCTTGCTTTACCTGGTGGCGTCACTTTCCATGGGGAGTTTTGACCCAGCCGTTTTTCTGGGTGTCTTTCTCCTGGTCACCGGCGCTGTTTTGATTGCCGCTCTCTTCAAGGTTTTTCAGCTCTCTCACGGCGGCAAAACAGTAGCCATGGCTCTGGGCGGCCGCCTAGTCCCCCCTGAATCGCGCGACCCCGATGAACGCAAGCTCCGCAACGTGGTCGAAGAAATGGCCATCGCTTCAGGTGTACCGGTTCCGGAAATTTACGTCCTGGATCAGGAAATGAGCATCAATGCTTTTGCAGCAGGCTATTCCCCGGCCGATGCCGCCATCGGTGTCACCCGCGGCACCATCCAGAACCTCAACCGCGATGAGCTCCAGGGAGTTATTGCGCACGAGTTCAGCCACATTTTAAATGGCGATATGAAGCTCAATATCCGCCTGATCTCCCTCATCTTCGGCCTTCTCTTCCTCACCGTGATCGGCCGCATTTTCCTCCATAGCCGACCCGTCCGGAGCCGCAGTAACGATGGAAAAGCCGAAGCGGCTCTTCCCCTGATAGGGCTCTGCCTGATTCTCGTCGGATGGATCAGTGTCTTCTTCGGCAAAATGATTCAATCAGCCGTCTCGCGCCAGCGGGAATATCTGGCCGATGCCTCTGCGGTACAATTCACGCGCAACCCGATGGGCCTGGCCGCCGCCCTGAAGAAGATCGGCATCCTCTCCAGCCGCTCCTATATCAGCTCACCCCAGGCTGAAGAAGCCGCCCATCTTTTTTTCGCTAAAGGCATAAAAGGTTTCTGGAGTAACATCTTTGCCACCCACCCTCCTTTGGAAAAACGAATCCAGCTCCTGGACCCATCCTTTGATGGTGATTTCACCAAGCTCACCCTCAAATCCATCGCCTCGCAGACAAAACCGGAGCCTCAGCCCACAGAGAAAAAAGCTCCTCAGCGGGTATTTCCCCGGATTCCTATTCCTATGGCGGCGGCAGCCCTCAGCGGCGGCTACGAAACTGCTCAGGAAGCCCAACAGGTTCTGGAAACTCTTCCTCTGTCCGTCCGCGGCATGTGCTCTGATCCTCTGGGCGCCATCGCACTGATTTATTCCACACTGCTGGATTCCCACCCATCCGTCTTCCAGTCTCAGCTCGCGCAGATTACGAAGACCTATGGCGAACAGCTTGCACGCGAGTGTACCCGTGTGGCCACGGAGCTCCACCAGCTCTCTCGCTCCCAGAAACTGGCCGTGGTGAGCCTCTCTACGCCTCCTCTGCGGCAGATGTCGCCCGATCAATTTGAGACCTTCAATCGCCTCCTCAAAGAACTGGTTTATTCCAATGAGGAAGTAGACCTCTTTGAATTCTGCGTCCTCAAGAATATCGAGCATAACTTGAAAGGCCACTTCTACCCGCGTCGCATCCGCCTGGGTACAGCCGGCACTCAACCGCTGAAAAATGAAATAAGCGTCGTTCTTTCCATCCTGGCGCAAACGGAGACCGATGATCCCCAGGAAGTCATTTCTGCTTTTGATAAAGGCGCCAAACACATGAACTCCGGAGAGCTCACTTTACAGCTCCAGGAAAGCCCTAATTTTGAAGTGCTGGAAGCCGCGCTGGAAAAAATCGCCACTCAAGCCTCCTTAGCAACCAAAAAGCTGATTCTGGAAGCTTGCAATGTTGTCGTCGCTTCGACCAATGAGCAGGTAACGGAAGAAGAAACCAATCTGGTACGCGCCATCTCCCTGGTGCTCAATCCGCAAGGCCTGTAGAAAATCCGGCAGCTTCTCTAGAGGTCTAAAAAGCCTCTTCCAGTATTTGGGTAAGCTTTTCTGCGCTCAGCACAAAAGGGTTTCCCTTCATGCTGCTGGCTTTGGATGCCTTTTCCACGACCGTGGGGAAATGCTCCTTTTTCAAACCCAATTTGCTGAGCTTGGCAACATTCTGAGCTTGTGCAAGCTTTTTGATGATCTCGATCCCATCCTCCGGCCTTGCGCCCACATTGCGCGAGAGCATGAGAGAAACCTCGCTGATGCGCCCCAATAATCTCTGGGATTCCTTTGTCGGATTCTCACGAGCCACGGAGTAATTCATCTTGAGCACAGGCGCCAGAAGCGCAGCGCAAACCGCTCCATGAGGCGCTCCGATCATTCCTCCCAGAACCCCGGCAAAACCATGTACCGCACCCAGACCTCCATTAGCCAGCGCCAGTCCGCCTAGAAGGCTCGCCAGCGAAACTTGAACCCGGGAAGTCAAATGCTCCGGTTTCATCCAGTAAGCCATCAACACTCCTCCACCCAGTCGCGACAATCCCTCTCGGCAAACCGCGTCAGTCATCGGAGTCGCCTTGAGCGAAAGATAAGCCTCTAACAAATGGCTCAGGGCGTCAAAAGCACAATTCACAGCAACTTCTGGAGGACTCTCCAGGGTCAGCTCCGGATCCACCAGCGCTATTTTGGGCAGCAGATAGGCCGAGCGGAAGCTCACCTTGACCAATGCTTCCGGTACCCCTATCACCGCATTTTTCGTCACCTCCGAGCCTGTCCCCGCAGTCGTCGGCACGGCAATATAGGGCAGCGAGGGACACGGCAACGCCTTGCCTTTGCCCACACCCTCCAGATAATCCATGAGCTCGCCCGGGTTATTGGCCAGAGCCGCCGCCGCCTTGCCGGCATCGAGCACACTGCCGCCGCCAATCCCCACTACGGCATCACACTGCCGCCGCTGGATATATTCGGCAATCTCATTTACCCTCTCAACCGTGGGCTCTTCTCTGACACTTTGGAGTTCGACTCCCAGTCCGGCCTCTTCGATCAGGCGCTTGAGCTTTTCATGCCGCTCCGGGTGCGCTCCGGTGACTAGTAGCACCCTTTTCCCGAAAGGCTTGAGCAGTTCAGGCAACTCCTTAACCTTGCCGCAGCCGAAAATGATTCTCCCCGCTGTCGCGAATTCAAAAGTCTCAGGATGCATTCGGTGCCTTTCAGGAAAGTTGTGTGAACTTCTTGCTGAAACGAGGCGTCTCCATCATATCGGCGACCGCATCGCGCCATTTGGCATAGTGCGCGGTTTCCTTGTGCGCCAAGGTCGCCTCAGCCGTCCGGTAGACCTCCTCCAGCACGAACTGAGTACGGTCCTCCTGACTTTGCACCAGATCAAAGCGGGCAATCCCCGGCTCCAAGACACTCTGCGCCGCATTTTCCAACGAGGCTTGTATGAAGTCCTCCACACACTCCGGCTTCACCTTTACATGAACATGTACAACCAGCATAACCGCTCCATTCTAATCGGCTCAGTGCTAAACATGCAAGACTTAGCCATTAAAGAAGCCCTTCGGCACGGAGCCCCTGAAGCGCCGAATTACTTTAGAGATTCTTCCCAGCCACTCCGTCCAGCTCAAAGAGAAGATCATCCCGGCAAACATCGGCCTTGCAGATCACCATCGGTAAATCCGCCAGTCCCCGCTCCTTCATAATCCGCAAGAAAAGCGGCAAAGATTTCTCGTCCTTCAAAAAAGCCGTCGCCGAGGAAATATCGGTCAGCTTGAAACCGGCCTCGGCAATAAGCACCTCGATCGTATCGAGCGTATAGCGTATTTGCGCTTCGGTGTCGCCCAAGAAAATGCTGCTCCCGGTTTCATCAATGGCTGCGGTCCCGGAAATTTGCACCTGAGAGTAGCGGGGCGTCTCAAGGACCAGTGCCCGCGCGAAAGCGGCCCCATAGCGAAAGGCATCCTTCTGCTTCCGGTTAGTTAGCCGACGGACCTTGAAAGCCGATTTCTCCGAAATATCCGATGCGATAAGGTCTATCGTGCAGGCTGCCCCGTTCTGGTTGCGGCCACGAATCCCGGTGCTGGCCGGCAGAAAGCACTCCGAAGGCGGAGTCTTTTCGCTCTTTTCAATATCGGGCATGATCCCCACATCCCGGTAAAACGCGTTGCGGGCCCCGTTAAAAGGAGTATACCAGGCCAGAATATCATCCAGGTAAATCCATGTGCGCGCCACGGAGTGATAATCCAGTCCTTCCTTTTTGAGCAAAGCCTCTGCCTGGCGAAGTGTCTCTGTTGTCTGCTGGGTATTGCTCTGCGGATGCTCCAGATCGCACAGATTCTGCAGAATAAAAAACCGCGCATCCCCTTCCTGCCATTTATGTCCCTGAACCCTCTTCTCATTCGGGCTCGGGATTGTCTCTGGCGCGCTCACCCCATCTTGAGGAATGATAGCCTGAATCTGAATCCCCGTAAAACCTTCACAGGCATTTCCGACCGTCCCCGCACAGGGCATCCCGATAATCGGCGTGACGCAGGAATGCAGACCACTCCCCTGACCTTTGTGCTGAAGGAGCTTCTCCCTTTCAATAAGAGCGAGAGAATCCGCCGAGCCAAACCAGCGCTCGTGAACCACCTGAGCCTTCTTCTCCCGGAGCAGAGTCTCCAGCTCTCCATCCAGATATCGGAGCGATGCCGCCCAGTCAGCCGGAGTTTTATAGAAATAAGCCACGATGAAATAATGGGGGCCATGCTCGTTCTGATGGATATATAGACCGTGTTCTTTTTTGTCTGTTTTCTTCATATTAAATTGTTCTCTTCTTGCAGATCTCCGCGCTTTATTCTTTCCCTTTCCATGTGGAGTATCCCTCCTCCGGCGGCACCTCTTTTTCCTTTGGCGAGACTTCATCCGAGGATTTCGTTTTGACTCTGTTTGCGCGGTTCATCACTGCCTGCCCCAGTTTTTTGGGGGAAATCTCTACCGGCCCCGTGATCAGTTCCGGAATATTGTAAGTTTTTATAAAGTATTCATAAAAATGAGGGTCTTTCTGGGGCATGACGAAAGCTTTGGAGGCCCTCCCCGTTTCGTCGATATGGGTAATATGCGGACGCGCCAGAAGCCCATCGATTCGTTTACTGCTGAAGATAAGCCATGAACCATTGGAGGACCAGGAGTGCCACGTATCGGCCCGATCGCTGTTGCATTCCATCCGCCGCGAATTCATGCTCTTTAAATCCATCAGGTAAAGATCGGCACTCTGCTGGTAGATTGGGAAATTCCCGCGCTCGAAAACCGTATAGACCAGGAAATTTCCATTGGGAGAGACTTTGGGCTGCGCCGAGCTCATTCGGTTGGTCCAGCCGCTGAAAAGCATTTCCGGTTGGCTGAAAAGCGACGTCTCGCTATCCCAGCGTGCCCGCAACAGGTCAAAGCGTATCTCCCTAAACTTATCCAGAGGCAAATCCGATGCCTTGCAGTAATAGAGATACTCTCCTTGCCAATCCCAACTGGGCCAGCTCTCATAGTGATGCTCACTGGCCAGATTGCTCTGCCCAACGGTCGTACGCTTATCCAGATCGAAAAGCCCCACCTCTCCAGCCCGGTCATAAACCTCACGGCTTTCTCCCCAGGCATGAAAGAAAATCGAAGGCGCATTAGCCGTAAAGGCCAGGAGATTTTCCTTCGGATTCCAACTATAGTAGGTAAACGTTTTCTCCAGAACCTCCACTTTCTCTCCCTCCCTCACCCAAACCAGCGGGTGTCTCAGCTCCGCCTGGCGTATGTGGAAAGTCATCTCCTTGGGGTCATTCTTCTGAAACCCGTGGCAATTCAGGCACCCTTCCGCAATCCTGCTGTTATGGAGAATCTCCCGCTCCTGATACGACTCCAGATTGCGCTGGTAAATCCCCATATCCTGATACGTGTTGAATATCGAGCGCATCATCCGGTAGGCCAACCAGCCATCTATCGGCTCAGCGGCAATCCGGTTAGTGATCGTCGCCGCATCCTGCCACTGTCCCGAATCGTTCTTAAGCGAAATATCGATATAAAGAGGCTCTCCGGCGTTAGCAGAGAGCATCTCTTTCCACTTTGATTCCGGGATAATTACCTCTGCCTTGGAGCCGCCAAGCTGAATTCCCTCTCCCTTGCTCGAATGAATCTTCACCCGATACCCGCTGGCCTTGGCCTTGATATAAAAATTGATCGGCGCGATGTTGACGGGCAATGTCACCCCGTTATAATCCGGGAAAATATCCACTTCCGGGCCGCCTGCCGCGCCTATTTGGACCCCGCAAAATAAAATCAGGAATAAAACCACTAACCTCTTCACAAATCCTCCTCGGGTTTAGGCTGAATTTTAAAGCGTCCGGTAACCGAGAAAATCTGGTAGAACCAATAGGTATCCCCATAAGCCGGACTCAGAGCCGCAAATACCTGCTCGGCTCCCTCCCGCTGCATTGATTTCTGGTAAGCCAGGCAGAAATCCTTGAACCGCCCCTGTGTCTCCTGTGATATCCGATACCCGGCCATCTCAATAGAGGGTTTATCCTGCAAAGCCAGGCAGAGCGCTTCCTCAATATGGCGAGGCAGTCTCGGATAATTCAACGTGCGAAAAGCCGGTATCAGACCCGCAATTCCTTCATGATTCTTGTGCCCCAGATATTCCGCAGCCAGATACTCCAGCGCCATCCGATGAGTCGGATTTTTGAGAAGCGATTGCCTCATCTGAAACTCGGCCGGGTCCTGCGTATAAAAATAATTCTCTGTATAAAGATACCGGTAATAACGCGCTGCCACCGGGTGATTTTTCAAAGTCGGGTCCGCCAGGCTGGCCTCGATCAACTCCCCTGCACGAGCCGCCCAGACCGGATTCTTCGCCAGGTATCCCCAGTAGACACGGGCGGCCATCGGCTCACCCTTTAACGTGTAGATGAAGCCCAAGTCATAGAGAATTTCCGGTGCATCGCCCACCTGCTCCAATGCCTCAGTGGCGAAATGCTCCGCAGAATTGACAAAACCCATCTCGAGCATCGTCTTGTAATAAGGCTCCGACGCCACAAAAGGGATGGCGGGCAAGACCGACCTCTCCTGATCGAGAGGAAACAAAAAGAGGTTTTCCAGCAACTGATTTTGATGATAAAGCAAATAGCGCACCGAACAGGCCATCTTAGAATTTAGACTCTCCAGAGTGGATGCCCGGGCCAAAGCTTTTGCATATTCACCCTGACGGAGCTGGCTCAATACAAGGAGGTTATTCCGCTCTTGCCGATTCTTTACAAAAGAAATGGCTACTAGGAGAGCCACCCCCAGAAGGAGAACCATCTGAAGAGATCGCACCCATTTTGAAGGCAAAACACCCCGGGGCCATCTCCCCTTTTTCAGAAACAGATACTTCACGGGGTGTAAAAACGCCAGGCAGATCGTTAGAAGCCACAAAGCTGTCACGCTCCAAAGCCAGAACTCCTGCAATCCCCAAACCAAAACACCCAACGGCAAAAAAGAAAGCCCCTTGGATAACGCCGTACGCGGAGCCGCCAGAAGCCAAAGCAGCGCAGAAGCCAGCAAACCCAGTGCGAGATAGAGAAAACAGGCTGAAATTCCCCCGTCCGCCCAGCTCACCAGAACGCGCGTGGGATATTCCACCAGATTTCCCAATGAATCCTGCTCCGGATGAATATCATAAAAAGCAGTGCCGGCATCGGGCCGAGCCGACTGATAAAGCGTCACGGGGCTCGCCACCACCGCCAGGTAAAAAAAGGCAAACAGGCCCACGACAACCACCCAGAGAACAAAATCCACGATCGGATTAAGCTCCTGCTCCTTCTTCTGCTTCTGTTCGCCCGAAGCGTTGATGGTCCTTCTCTTACCCATCTTTCTACGTCTCAGTATATAAAAAAATACAGCCCGAGTACAATTCCTTGTCCCGTTTTTCCGGTATCATTACCGCTCGAGAAACGAATCTCTGTTTTCTTGGAGAGATTAAAAGGCTTTTCTCGCCCAATTGCAATAAAGAACCGATTCAATGGGGCTTTTCCCTGCACAAAAAAAATAGAGAATGGTTTTCCACTCTCTACTTTTCCATAAAACAGACGATGTTTTAAGTTTTTCCTAGTGCCTGAAATGCCGCGTCGAAGTAAACACCATCGCCAGATTCCGTTCATTGGCCGCGGCAATCACCTCTTGATCACGCACAGAACCTCCGGGTTGAATTGCGGCTGTTGCGCCTGCTTCGGCCGCAGCGATTAAACCATCCGGGAATGGGAAGAAAGCATCGCTGCAGACCACACTACCTTTCAGAGGAAGCCCGGCCTGCTCCGCCTTCCAGACGGCAATCCGGCTCGAATCCACGCGGCTCATCTGCCCGGCTCCGATTCCCAGAGTCCGGTCGGCACCGGCATAGATAATGGCATTGGACTTCACATGCTTGACCACCCGCCAACCAAAGAGCATCGCTGCCCATTCCTCTTCCGTCGGCTGGCGCTGAGTCACCACCTTCATCGTCTGGCGGTTGCTCTCTTTCAAATCCCTCTCCTGAACCAGATAGGAATCCACACCCACACTGCGCACATCTAGCGGATTGGCAGAGCGCGGGCACTTAAGCACTTTGAGAAGACGCAAATTCTTTTTGCAGGTCAAAATCTGTACTGCTTCGGGTGTGAAATCCGGCGCAACGATCACCTCGCTGAAAATGCCCGCGATTTCAGAAGCACACTCCGCATTGAGCGGCTGATTGACCGCGATAATACCCCCGAACGGAGCCTGTTTATCGGTCGCATAGGCTTTATCCCATGCCTCTTTTAAAGTCTCACCCTGGCCCAGTCCACAGGGATTGGTATGTTTCAGGATGGCCAAAGTCGGCCTATCTCCATGAAACTCACTGATCAGCATCGCCGCCGCCGTCAAATCCAGTATGTTATTATAGGAAAGTTCCTTGCCGTGGAGCTGCTTGAAATACTCGTCAAATTTCCCATAAAGAGCCGCTTTCTGATGCGGATTTTCCCCATAACGAAGCGGTTGCGAGAGCGGCGACGAAAAGACAAAACGCTCCGGCCAGGAAGATGTCTCGCTCTTCGTATATTCTTGGGTCAGATAGTTGGCAATCGCCCGGTCATACTCCGCCGTGCGACCGTACACCTTGGCAGCCAGCTTCCGCCGCAGCTCCAGCGTGGTTCCGCCTTGCTTTTGAATCTGCTCGGCCACCGTTTCGTAATCCAGAGGGTCCACCACTACCGTAACGCTCTCATGATTCTTGGCCGCGCTGCGAAGCATGGAAGGCCCACCGATGTCGATATTTTCGATCGCTTCAGGCAGCGTCACCCCTTCCCGGGCAACCGTTTGCTCAAAGGGATAAAGATTGACCACCACCAGATCAATCGGCTGAATATTGTGCTTCTTGATTGTCGCCTCATGCTTTTCATCTCCGCGAACGTAAAGCAAACCTCCATGCACCTTGGGATGCAGCGTCTTGACCCTTCCATCCAGCATCTCAGGAAATCCAGTATACTCACTCAACTCAATCACAGAAATCCCGTGTTCTTTCAATATCTTGGCCGTTCCTCCGGTAGAAATGATCTCCACTCCCGCCTCGGACAATACACCGGCAAAGGGAAGCAAACCCGTCTTGTTGAAGACTGAAATCAGGGCTCTTTGAATTTTTTTCATACGATTGACTCTGGTATCGGATTTTTCTTTGAAATTAAATGCAGGCCGGTCGACATCGAAACCTGTTCTGTGGTCTCCCAGCACACGCAAGAGCGTACAATAATTTCCACAAATCCTGCAAACATTAAAATAACTTTGGAATTTTCTGAACGTTCCCTTCCGTTTTCTTTCTTCCAACTGGATAAAAGACTTTCTTTAACGGACTTGATACGCAATACTCATCCATAGGGACGATTGAGATGAAGATCACGCTGTTTGCACCCTGTTTCATGGATGCCATGTTTCCGGACGTGGCAATGAACGCTGTTAAAATTTTTGAATCTCTGGGCCATCAGGTGGATGCTCCGGAGGAGCTTGCCTGTTGTGGCCAACCTGCTTTCAATACCGGCTATTGGGATGAAGCCCGCAATGTCGCCTCCAAAGTAGTGGAGCGCCTCTGCGATGTCGAAGCTCTGGTGCTCCCTTCGGGCTCCTGCACGGCGATGATTCATAAATTCTACCCTGAGCTTTTCAAAGGCCATCCCTTAGAGGAAAAGGCCAACCGCCTGGCGGCCCATACCTGGGAGTTTTCCGATTTCCTGGTCACCCGGTTAGGCGTCACCGATCTGGGGGCCTCTTTTCCCGCCAGGGTGACCTTCCATGACGGCTGCCACGGTCTGCGCGAACTGGGCATTCATGACCAGCCGCGTGCACTCCTCTCCCACGTCCGTGGGCTGACCCTGATCGAAATGGAAAAGGTACAATGCTGCGGCTTTGGCGGAACCTTCTCTGCCAAATTCCCCTCCATTTCCTCAAGCATGGGTGAATCCAAAGTGGCCATGGTCATAAAGACCGGGGCCGAATACGTCGTCAGCAATGATTCCAGCTGCCTCATGCACATACAGGGAGTCGCCGATAAACAAAGAAAGCTCATAAAAAGTATCCACCTCATTGACCTTCTTGTCCGCCATGAATAATAACGCCCAGAAATTCCAGGAAGATGCCGCCCGGATCTGCGCCGATAGCACTCACCGCCAGATTATCGGCACGGCTCTGGATAAATACGCACAGGGTCGGGATAAAAAAATCGCAGAATTCCAGAATTGGGAACAGGCCCGTGAGTCCGCTGCTCACATCAAACAGGAGGGCCTCGACGATCTGGAAAGCCTTTTACGCACCCTGACCAAAAAACTGACCAAGCGCGGCACCCACGTCTATAGAGCCCCCACCGGCGCCGATGCCTGCCGCATTGTGCTCAACATCCTCAAACAGAACGGTGCCAAAACCATGGTCAAATCCAAATCCATGACCTCTGAGGAAATCCACCTCAACGAGGCGTTGGAAAAAGAGGGATACCGGCCCATCGAATCGGACCTGGGTGAATACATTGTCCAGCTCCGCCAGGAACCCCCTTACCATATCGTCTTCCCGGCCATGCACCTGACTCGCCACCAGATCAGCGATTTATTCCGGGATAAGCTCGGAAGCGAGCCGACCGAAAACCCGGAAGAGCTGACCATGATCGCCCGCAAGAATCTGCGCAAAGAGTACGTTCAGGCTGATGTCGGCTTCACTGGTGCCAATTTCGCGGTGGCCGAAACGGGGATGATTTCCGTCACGGAGAACGAGGGCAATTCGCGCCTTTCGGCTTCCCTGCCCAAAATCATGATTACCTTGATCGGTATAGAAAAAATCGTTCCGCGAATGCAGGATTTATCTCTCCTTCTGCCGATGCTGGCCACAGTCGGAGCCGCCCAGTCCATCACCTGCTACAACACGTTCTATAGCGGCCCTCGCCAGCCCGATGAATGCGACGGCCCGAAAGAGTATCACGTCATTTTGCTCGATAACGGGCGCTCGCGTCTGGCTAAAGATAACACCTTCCGGGAAATCCTCCGCTGCATCCGCTGCGGTTCCTGCATCAACGTATGCCCCATCTATAGAAACGTGGGCGGCCATGCGTACAACGCCACCTACCCGGGCCCCATCGGCTCTGTCCTCATGCCTCGTCTCATTGACTTGCAGGCCTATAAACATCTTGCCTTTGCCTGTTCGCTGTGCGGAGCCTGCCGCGATATGTGCCCCGTAAAAATTGATCTGCCTCTCCTTCTTCTCAAAAACCGTGAGGATGCGTCAACCACCCAACCCAAGTTCTTTGAAAAGCTTGCCTTTAAAGCCATGTCCCTTCTCTTCAACAAACCGCTCTTTTGGAAATGGGGCAAGCGCATGGGCTGGATTGGACAGAAATTCCACCCTCTCATCGAAGGCTCCGTCATCGACCCGGCTCAATGCTGGACCGCCACCCGCAAAGCTCCCAAGCTGAAATGGAAGAGCTTTAAAGACCTTTGGAAAAAACACTCAAAATAATTGAGACCATCCTCTATGAATATGAATACAGCACCCGGCTTTAAAGAAATACTTTCTCACGCTGAAACCGAATATCATGCGATGATCCGGCAATTTTCGGCAAAATCAGCTGAGTTGACCACCCGCTTTTTTCATCTCCCCGGCATTGAGGAGACAATCCGCACTCTCAAAACTCTGGCCCTTCAGGAAAAATGGAAATCATTGGCCAGCCACCACACCACCCTCACCCACTCACTCGTGGATAACCTCAATCTGCCGGCCCTCTGGACCGATTCAGGCTACTCTACCGAAGAGATGGAAAAAGTGGATGCTTCCATCACTCTTTGCGATGCGCTGGTTGCCCAGACCGGAAGCCTCTTTATCAATTCCCGCACCTGCGGCGGCAGAGCCCTTTCTATCCTTCCTCCTCATCATATTGTCATCGCAACTCCCGAGCAGCTCCTGCCGGACCTGCCTACCGCCTTCCAATATATGCAGGATAAGTATAAGGAAAATTACCCAAGTATGATGTGCCTGGTCACAGGCCCCAGCCGTACCGGAGATATCGAGCGAATCCTTGTCCTGGGCGCTCACGGCCCCCGCAAGCTGACGGTCATTCTGGTCGAGAAACTCAGCTAATCCGGCACGCGCTCAATAAGCAACCCCGCAGCAGCCTCGGCCTCTACCCATTAGCGGGATTTCCTGCCTCTGCGGGCTGCGTCTCTGGGGACAATCTTTTTGAAGAGCCTAGCCTTACCTTCGACCTGTTCCTTCATCTCCCCTCCTCGGCTCACATATTTTTTCACCTGGGTCTTGCCGCGGCTCGAAGCCGAAACCCGGGGCTTGCGCTTGGATTCTACTGTTTTGGGACGCGCCCTCGTAATGAAGAAAATGGGGCAACCCTCATAGCCGAAAGCCTGACGCATCTTGCCGCAAAGGAACTTGAGGTAGGCATCTTTGATGATATCCTTGCGGTTGACGAAAAGAAGAAAAGTCGGCGGCGATTGCTTGATCTGCGTAGCGTAGTAAAATTTCAGGAATGCCCCGCTGTCGCTGATCGGGTGCTTCTCCTCCACCGCTGCGGCAATCGTCCGGTTTAAGAGCGCCGTAGGAATCTCCTGTTTAAGCTGCGCCGCTACGTACCGAATTGCTTCCAGCAATCGGTCCAGGTTGAAACCATTCTCTGCCGATGTAAATATCACCGGTGCATAGCTCAGGAAAAAGAGCTTCTCTTGCACCCAGGCGCCAAATTCATTTAGAGTGAGCTTCTTCTCGTCCTCAGCCTTCCGCTTGGAAGGGGGAATCTGCGAGATTCTTTCCGCCTCTTTTTCCTGCATGAGCCGAACTCCCTCAGCCATCAAATCCCATTTATTGATGACCAGAATGCAAGCCTTGCCCGCCGTGACAATTTTATCAGCGATCTTTTTATCCTGCTCCAGAATCCCCTGAGAAGCATCGAGCATCAAGACCGTGATATCGCTTCTCTCAATCGAGTCTTCCGTCCTCTTGATACTGTAAAATTCAACCGAATCCTGAACCCGCCGCTCTTTGCGGACTCCTGCCGTATCCACGAGGATATAATCCTGACGCACCCCATCAGTCTCCACGCTGAAAGGAACATCCACCGAGTCGCGCGTAGTCCCGGGGATCGGTGAAACGATGACGCGATTGGATTGAGTGAGCTTGTTCACGATAGAGGATTTACCCACATTGGGCCGTCCCACAAAAGCGATTTTAAGAGGCGCATCGATTTTTTCAATAGCCTCCGCCTCCATCCCTTCTTCCATCTGCTCCGGAGTCTTTTTCTCAACCGGCTTCCGAGGCATCTCATCCATGGCCGACTTCATCAAATAATCAATACCCCGGTCATGAATGGCGCTCACACTGAAAACGCGCTCAAACCCCAGCCCCGCGAAATCCTGCGAGTGAAGTTCCATCTCTCGCGTATCGGCCTTATTGCAGACCAGAAACACTCTTTTCTCCGCCTGGCGCAATCGTTGTGCCACCTCTTCATCCAATGCCGTAACGCCCGATTGGACATCCACGACGAGGAAAACCACGTCGGCTTCCGCGATCGCCAAATCCGCCTGCATGACGGTGCTTTGGGTAATAACGTCTCCACCTTTTTCTCCCTTGAGCAAAGAAATTCCACCCGTATCGATCAGGGTGTAAGGTATCCCTCGCCACTCCATTTGTGCGCTGACACGGTCGCGAGTCACACCGGGCTGGTCATGCACGATAGCGATTCTGCGACCGGCAAGTCGATTGAAGAGAGCGGATTTTCCCACATTAGGCTTTCCCACGATGGTTATAACAGCGGACATAATTATACTTAACTAAACTGGTTGAAAAATGGAGACGGGAGAGATGGGAATAGATAGCAATCTCTCAAAAAAAGAACCCCTCCAAAAACGGCGAATAATAAATTCCCGTTCGCAATCCGGAAAAAGAGAGATGGAATCTCCATTCTTCAATTCCACCTCTCTTGTTCTAAATAGAGCTGTTAGTTGCCGACGCGGCCGCTGACACCTTTGGTGCTCGCAGTCACAGCCTTGGCAGCTTCATGAGGCCTCAGGGAGCGGACAGCCGCGCCTGCGCGCCACATTTCCGAGTTCTTGATTTCGCTCAGCTCGGCAGCGAGTGTCGTCTGATAATCAGGCGCTCCGCAATAACTGAGAACGCGCTCAGTCTCTTTACCACTCTTCACAGATTCATAAAGCTCTTTGAAAAGAGGCAGAACGGCAGCTTTAAACTTCGGCTTCCAATCCAGCGCACCGCGTTGAGCCGTCGCCGAACAATTGGCATACATCCAGTCCATACCGTTCTCATCCACCAGACGGATCAAGCTCTGCGTGAGCTCTTCCACCGATTCATTGAAGGCTTCGCTCGGGCTGTGTCCATTGGCGCGGAGTACATCGTACTGCGCTTCGAGCATACCGGCCAGGCAGCCCATCAAGGTGCCGCGCTCGCCCGTCAGGTCGCTATAGACTTCCTGCTGGAACGTGGTCGGGAAAAGATAGCCGGAGCCCACACCGATCCCGATTGCAAGAGTCCGCTCAGTAGCGCGGCCCGTGTAATCCTGCTGAACCGCGTAGCTTGAGTTGATACCCACACCATTGAGGAAGTTACGACGCACGGAAAGCCCCGAACCCTTGGGCGCCACCATGATCACGTCCACATTGGCCGGAGGAATAACCCCGGTTTGATCTTTATAAACAATTGAAAACCCGTGTGAAAAATAAAGGGCGTCACCCTCTTTGAGCAACTTGGAGACTGTCGGCCAGATCGCCCTCTGCGCCGCATCCGATACGAGCATCTGGATAATCGTGCCGCGCTTTACCGCATCCTCAATGTCAAAAAGATTCTTTCCCTCGACCCATCCGTCATTGAGGGCGCGGTCCCAATCCCTTTTGAAAGCTTTGGACTGGCCAACAATGACATTGAATCCGTTATCGCGAAGATTCAGACCCTGTGCCGGGCCTTGTACACCGTAACCGAGAATGGCAATGGTCTCATTTTTGAGCACCTCACGTGCCTTTTCCATCGTGAACTCACTGCGTGTGATTACATCCTCTGCTATACCGCCGAAATCAATTTTAGCCATTTTATCTATATTGTTTATCTAGGGAGATAGGTTTCCATCCAAACACTTTGGGCAGATAAGCCTCCCGCTCCACATTCTAATTACTTAAACCACAAAAACGAAAGCTAATTTTATCTCGATGTCCACATTCCAAAAACTGAGCCCCCTGGCGGCTGCATTTTTATGGCCACGCAGAGTTGATTTTAAATCGTTTATACCCCATTATCCCTCCGGTGTTGGAACTGAATGATATGAAAAATTTCCTCCTGCGATGGAGCCGTTTGCAGCTCCTGATCGTTTTTTGTTTGCTCGCTTCCCTTACTCCTCTTTCCGCTCAAAACCTGGGCAGTCCCCTGGGCGATTGGGGAACACCCCTCTCCACCGCACCCGCTCAGAAAATAGAAAAACCTTTCTCTGTACAGATCACCCCGGAAGAGACGGAAGGTCAAAGAGGTTTTTCACTCTCCGTCCAAATCGCTCCCGAGCACTACCTCTACAAAGATGAATTCCGGGTCACCGCTGCCGATGGCTCAATCCTGGAGCCGGCCCAACCCCTGCAAAGTGTCCGCATCAAAGACATCTTCACCGAGAAGGACAAAGATGTTTTTAAAGAAAGCTTCAAGGCAAAATACATTTTCTCCACCCCGGCCCAATCTGCCTCCGTAAAAATCGAATACATGGGATGCAGCCAGGAAATGTGTTTCATGCCCGAGGAAGTGGAACAAAAATTCTCCTGGGCCGGCGAATCTCCCTCTGCGCAGGAATCCGAACCCGCTTCAAATCTCGTCGCTTCAGCCGCCGTGCTCTCCCTCTGGCAGGAGCGCGCCGCCTCTTTTAAAACAGTTGCAACAGATTCCGGCTCCATGGATAAGGAGTCATTCTTTAAATTCCTGGATCGTGCCCAGGGCAAAAATGAACAGGGCGGCATCGAAGGCTTCCTCGCCAAATGGGGAATGATTATTACCATCCCCTTGATTCTGCTTTTTGGAATCGGCCTCAACCTGACCCCCTGTGTACTGCCGATGATCCCCATAAACCTGGCCATTATCGGCGCCGGGGTCAAAGCCGGCAGCAAAACCCAGGGCCTTTTCCTGGGCGGTATTTACGGGCTGGGGATGGCTCTGGCCTATGGCGCTCTGGGATTGGCCGTCGTCCTGGCTGGCGCCACATTTGGTGCACTCAATGCTTCCCCGTGGTTTAACCTGGGCACAGCGGCCGTTTTCGTCATCCTCTCCCTGGCCATGTTTGATGTCTTTACGATTGATTTCAGCCGCTTTCAGGGGCCGACCCATGTCAATTCCAAGACGGGACTCCTGCGTTACATCTTGATTTTCGGACTGGGCGCCTTCTCCGCTCTCCTGGCCGGAGCCTGTGTCGCACCGGCCCTGATCTCGGTCCTGCTGATCTCTGCCAATATTTACAATTCAGGCAACTACCTGGGCCTCCTCTTGCCCTTCCTTTTGGGAGCCGGAATGGCTCTGCCCTGGCCCATTGCCGGAGCCGGAATCGCAGCTCTGCCCAAGCCCGGGATGTGGATGATCCGGGTCAAGCAGGCCTTTGGTGTTTTAATCCTCCTCTTCGCTGCCTATTACGCTTTCGAAGGATATAAACTCTGGAAGAGCACCGCCGAGCTCACCCGGATAGATACCCTCAACGCAGAAACCACCGAGACCTCCGCCGCCGTTGCTGTTGATGAACAATTAGCGCAGGCAATGCAGGAATCCCTGACCACCGGCAAACCGATCTTCGTCGATTTTTGGGCCACCTGGTGCAAGTCCTGCATGTACATGGAGAAAACAACCTTCAGCGATGCCGATGTCCGCAAGCGCCTGGAATCCGAATTCATCGTCCTAAAACTCCAGACCGAGCAACCCCGGAAATCTCCCGCCAAAGAAATCCTGGATCACTACCGAGTCATCGGCCTGCCTACCTACCTCATTCTGAAACCGACACCCGCCGCACCCTAGGGTTCCGAAATTATTTTTCATTTTCTGAGGCATCTTCACATTTTGGAGTTGCTTCGATTCCGGATTTTTGGTACCAATAAAATCCCGTGGATGCCCTTCCGCCCAGTGGCGGTTTGAGCGGCTTTCTATTTTCTCGTGTCTGGGTCTGAAGGAAATTACATAAAGATGAATATGCTTTTAGGTGGGTTGCTATTATGAAAATTATCGGTGTCATTCCTTCTCGCTTCGGCTCCACTCGATTTCCGGGGAAGCCGCTGGCCCTCATCGCAGGTAAGCCGCTTATCCAATGGGTCGTCGAACAATGCCGCAAAGCCCCCTGCCTCAACGATGTCATCGTTGCGACCGATGACGAACGCATTCGCAATGCCGTGGCTCCCTTTTGCGAGGTTGCCATGACATCTCCCCACCACTCCAGCGGGACCGATCGGATTGAAGAAGTCGTCAAAAAATCCGATGCCGATCTCGCCATCAACATCCAGGGTGATGAGCCTCTCATTGACCCTGCCGTGATTGAAGCCGTTGCAGCCCTGCTCCGCTCCGATAAGGTAGCCATGTCCACGGCCGCAACTCCGATCATTAAACCGGAGGAGTACGAAAACCCGAATATCGTCAAAGTAGTCCTCGGCACTCAGGGCCAGGCCCTCTATTTTTCACGAAGAACGATTCCCTACATCCGAGACATGGAGCATGAACCTCTGGAGACTCAAGTCTCTGCTTTCCCATTTCTCAAACACCTCGGCATCTACGGCTACAAAAGGGAAACGCTCAAAAAATTAGTCCGCCTTCCGGTCTCGCCTCTGGAAAGAGTCGAAAAGCTGGAGCAGCTCCGGGCGCTCGAAAATGGTATTTCCATTGCCGTAGCCCGGGTGAATCACGAATCCATCGGCGTTGATACCCCAGAGGATGTCGCCCGAGTTGAAAAACTTTTGAATCTGCTTCCCTAAAAAACTAAATAAATATTGCTTCTCCAATTCACATATACCAATACCTATGAAATATATCTTTGTAACCGGCGGTGTAATCAGCTCTGTAGGAAAAGGGTTGACCTCTGCCTCCATCGGTGCACTCCTCGAAAGCCGCGGCTTCCGCGTCAAACTTCAGAAATTCGACCCCTATTTGAACGTTGACCCGGGCAATATGAATCCTCTCCAGCATGGCGAAGTCTACGTTCTCAAAGACGGCGGCGAAACAGACCTTGACCTCGGTCACTATGAACGCTTCACCAATACCAATCTGACCCGCAAAAACAGCCTCACCAGCGGCCAGGTTTACACGACTGTCCTCGAAAAGGAACGCAAAGGTGCTTACGCTGGCGTGACCGTGCAGGTGATCCCCCACGTCACTGATGAAATCAAAGCCAGAATCAAGGAAAACTCCAACGATTGCGATGTCCTGATCTCTGAAATCGGCGGCACCACTGGCGATATCGAAGGACTCCCATACCTTGAAGCCATTCGCGAGTTCGCTCTGGAGCAACCCTTTGGCTCGGTCATTTTCATCCATGTCACCCTGGTCCCCTACATCAACGCCATGCGCGAGTTGAAAACCAAACCCACTCAGCACTCTGTCGCTAAGCTGCGTGAAATCGGTATCACTCCCAATATCATCATCTGCCGCTGCGAACACCCCCTCAACAAAGAGCTGCGGAAAAAAATCTCCCTCTTTTGCAACGTCCCTTACGAGGCCGTTATTGAGGAAAAAGATGTCGATCACTCCATCTACGAGCTGCCTCTGGTCCTCCAGCGCGAAAACCTGGATACTCTCATCTGCAAGCTCCTCCAATTAGAGCAACGCCCCTCGGACATGACCAAGTGGCAAAACGTCGTCCGCAGCATCATTGCACCGAGCTCCAGCATCCGCATCGGCCTGGTCGGAAAAAACGTCGGCATTAACGATGCTCATAAATCCCTCCAGGAAGCCCTCTTCCACGCCTGTATCGCAAACGATACGCGCCTTGAGGTCGTCAAAATCGACCCCGAAGAACTTGAAACTTCTGGCACCCAATCGCTCCAGAATATCGACGCTATCCTGGCCCCGGGCGTCAGCGGCATCCACGAAGTCGAAGGCAAAATCCTCGCCGCCCAGTATGCTCGCGAACATCAGATTCCTTTTCTGGGCATCTGCCTCGGAATGCAGGCAGTCGTCATTGAGTATGCGCGCAACGTGCTGGGGCTCAAATCCGCTCACTCCCTCGAGTTCAATCCCTCCACTGAGTATCCCGTCATTATCCCCTTGGAGAACGCTCTGAGCACTGACGCCCAGCCCGCTTCACACGAACAGCATAGGCAGACTATGCACCTGGGCGCCCACGCCTGCAAAATCAAGAGCGGCACCAAAGCTTACTCCATTTACGCTCAGGATCAGATCTCTGAACGCCACCGCAATAGCTATGTCTTTAATGGCAAATACCTCGACCTCTTCGAGAAAGAGGGGAACCTCATCGTCAGCGGCCGCTCCACGGACGACTCTCTGGTCGAGTTGGTCGAACTCAAAAATCACCCCTTCTTCATGGCCTGCCAGTTCCAACCCGAGTTCCAGAGCAAACCCCACAGCCCCAATCCGCTCTTCAAAGAATTCGTTTCTGCTGCGCTTGCCGCTAAAAAGTAGTAGTAATTAGCCGCTTCGGCCACACACACTTTTTCTGCCCCGGGAGTCTCTCTCGGGGCAGAAAATTACCCCTGATTTTGTTTCGGCTTTTCGCTTGCTCCTCAGACCTTTTCTCCCTACTCTCTAGAGCCGTGAAGAGAGTAAATTCTTTATTGGCAGTGGCACTTGTCACAGGCCTCTGTATCACAGGCGGCCTCACAGGATGCAAGAAAAACAACGGCTCCGATTCTCCTTCGGGCGAAACTAATTCCTCGGCAACCGCCCTGGGTCAGAGCGCTCCGGAAGTTTCGATGAAGTTCTCCAAGGTTGGCGACCGCGCCAAGCCCCTCAGTATCGCAACCTGGGTCAAGGGCGCCACCGCTGAAGCTCCCGTCGATGTCACCGATGGCAAAAATACCTATGTCGTCGAGTTCTGGGCCACCTGGTGCGGTCCCTGCAAAACTTCTATCCCTCACCTCACTGAGCTCCAGAAAAAATACAAAGATCAGGGCCTGGTCGTTGTCGGTATCTCCAATGAAGAGCTCGAAGAGGTCAAGCCTTTCGTCGAAGAACAGGGCGACAATATGAATTACATCGTCGCCGTGGATAAAGACGAAGAGACCAGCATGAGCTACATGCAAGCCTTTGGCCAAAACGGCATCCCCTGCGCTTTCATTATTGATAAATCGAGTCAGGTCGTCTGGGTCGGCCACCCCATGCAGATGGATCTGCCGCTCGAAGAAATCCTCTCCGGTAAATACAATCTGGCCGCCAACGTCAGAGCCGCCGAATTTGCCCAGCTCCTGGCCGCCCGTGACCCCAAAGCCAAGGAAATGGCGCCCGAAGTCCTCAAAGAAGTCGGTAAACGCCCTGACCTTCTGGAACCTATCCTCGAAGCCGCCTATCAGGCCGAGGAATCGGAAATCCTCAATCAAGTCCTGGATCAATTGGCCACGGTCAATGACGACTACGCTCAAAGAGCCAAGGAAATCCGCAGCCAGATCAAAACCGATAAGGCTCTTGAGCAATATGCCGATGTCATCCTGGCCGATGAGCCGCCGGATGCCGCAGCTGTTCAGGCCGCCTCCGATAAACTCCTCAGCGATCTCAAGGGCGATGCCTCAGCTCTGGAGCAGGCCGCAGCACAGATGATCGGCAGTCTGGGAGGACGTGACACCAATATCGTGGAGAATGTCTTGAAAGAAATGGCCTCCATCGATGAGGCCTCCGCTCAGAAAGCCGAACAAATGCGCAAGCAAATCCGCGCCAGCCAGGCCATGGATAAATACAAAACCCTCCTCGAATCCGATTCGGCATCCGTTGACCCTCAGGCTCGCAAAGACATCGAAAAAGAAATTTTTGAAAGCCTCAAAGGAGGCGATCCTTTCCTCATGGCTCAGGCCGCCTACTCCATCGTGATGAACCTCGGAGATAATGCCACCGCCGAGCTCCCCCTTCAGCTCCTGGATGAAGCCGATAAAACTCAGACCGAGAAACCCAAAATCCCCAATGATTTCTTCCGCGCCGTCGTTTACTACAAAACAGGCCAGCCCCAGCTCGGTGATCAAACCGCCGAAAAAGCCATGGCTGCCCTGGAGGATGACACCATGAAAGCGCAAATGCAGGTTTACCTCAATTCGCTGAAGCCCGCTCCTGAGGAACCTGCTGCCCCCGCTGAAGTAACCCCGGCCCCTGCTCCTGAGGAACCTGCTGCCCCTGCAGCTCCTGCGGCTCCGGAACCCGCACCGGCAAAAACAGAATAATGACACATAAGGAGGCGGAGCTACCGGTAATCCGCTATCGTGATTCCGAAGCCTTGCCCTCCGACTCTTTTCACATAGCCGCCCGCAAAGCGGCCACACACACAAAGGCACAGACGCTCCGGCATCTGTGCCTTTTGCCTTCTTCTCAAGAA
>CAZSTC010000029.1:0-3699 GCA_964609795.1 uncultured Verrucomicrobiota bacterium | reverse complement strand
TTAGCTCCCCATTCCTGTTCCAATAGAAAACGCCGGGAGACTCCCTCTTCATCGAGGAGAGGCCATACAATGTCATCCCCTAAACATCTTTCATCTTTCCGATTGGGGCCGCTGGACCAAACAATAATGGGAGACCTGTTTAATTGATCAATGGCTTTGATGCGGAATTCTTCCCGTTTTGTGAGCAAGCCCTCACTCAGAGATTTCTCGCTGCTCTTCACAATATTGGTTGTGTAATCCACATTAAATGGGGTCCCCCAGTCATCTTGTTGGAACTGTTTTTCAATAACATCTCCTTCCAGGTCAGCCTCTTCTTTCAAAAACGAAAACAATGTATCTCTCAAAGAGGTATTGTCGGACCTGTCAGCAAGAGCTCTATCTAACTTTGTTTCATCCTCAGTCAGAGCGGTCAAAGTTAATAGACGGATAAGTTTCAGATGTCCGCTGGTCATTATGCTGTGGGCTCTGGGCGGATGTATCCCAAAAAGAGGAATGCACACGAGTATCGCAATAAGCAACCCGACTATCCCCAAAAAACAAATCCAAAACTTCACTGAGATTTTATTCATATTGACGCTTGAATCCTTTCCTCATGATCTTTTAGGCGCCCATTTTCCTATCTTCACTCATCTTTACCTTTGTATGCACCTAAGGCAAAAAAGATCGCACCGACAGTTATTGAGAAATATCCAAGCATCATGCTCTCTTTTTCGGAGTAGTTCACAGGCGTAATTCTGTTTCTCATCCCGCGATAATAATAAATATCATCGCCGGTAAGTACTCTTACTTTTTCGGGATGGATAAGGGTATAAACACCCCCCAGGACGAATAAAACTCCCACGAAAAGGGCTGCTTTTTGAATAGAGTCGCGCCGTCTCATTGCATCATTTTTTGAAAAGGTGTTCCAGAGCCCTTTCGTCACTGAGCGACAACATAAAAGCGTTTCGAGGAAGGGTGAAATTAACTTTCGGCGCGGCCAATAGCTTTCCTTTATAGATCATCAATAAAGGTTTCCCCATATGCATCTCGGTCATCTCATTCAATTTAGCTGTATCCTCTTTGCTCAATTTTATGGTTAAGTACCTCTTGCCATCCCCTCCTTCCCCTTGGTCGACGAGCTCTATCTCGCAAGTAATACCTGCCGATGAATCGACTTTACTGGCATCCACAAGCCCCTCTCTGCTCACGGCATCTACCAGGTTTGTCATCTCCTCCGTCGTGGCAAAAACAAGTTGCAAGTTTCGTTTTCCCTCATTCGTATGGACAAAAGGGTCTCCCATTACCTGCAAAGTCTGCATCTCATGCCTGCATCCTTCCACTCGTCCATCTTTCATGCGAACAACGACTTTACCGACGTATTCCGTACTCTTCTTGGGAACACCTCCATCATCCGGTGGTATTAAATAATACGTCCACAGCTCGATGCTTGCCTCCTCACTTTTAAAAGTGGGATTTCCAAAGATTTTTTTAACTTCGGCGACAGTCATCCCCGGAGTAATAAGCTCGTAGAGCTCCTGTTCACTGGAGACCGAGCTGCGCTTGAAAAAATCACACCCGCTTCCCAAAATCAAAGCTATGAGAAACAGGAATACTGAGCCTTTGCACAGCATACATGCTATTAAATGAAATAAGGAACGCCGATTAAGTCCTTTTCCTTCACCAATAAGTCCGCTGGAGAACCAGCAACCCTGTGCCAGAGAATCCCCTCGGCAACCGTAATTATGTCTGTATTTCACCATGATCGCGAAAAAGTTAAAAATAATTCATCAACACCTTTTTCTTTTAATGTAACCAGCATTTTGACTTGCTCTATTTTTTTGTCCGTATTGACATAGAAAGTGTAGGAGTTTAATAATCTTGCATCAAAATATATTTCGTTTTCGCTCCAGATTTTTAGATGAATTTTGGAACCATAACTTTCATCAGGAATACATCCAACCGTATATAATCCTTCCTGCAAAGACATTTTAATTTCTGTCACTTCATTTTGCAGTGGATAAGAAAAATCAATCATATATGTTACTTTTTCCATGTAATTATAAAACGCTATAATTGCAAAAAATATAATTAATGAAAAACTAATTATTATTTTATATCTCTTCATAATTACCTTCCATCGGCCTCAGAATCGAGCCGTTTTGAATTTCCTCTCTCTGTCCCCAACGCTCTAATGTAGAATCTCTACAATCGCCGTCTCATTGCATTCTTGATTTATTTTTTCTACCGCGCCTGCACATTAAAACACCATCTCTGCACGATCGTATCCTCATCTCTAAAAATATGCAAATTATTTTCTATTGACGAAATTATTGAATAGGAATAATCTGCATTGAGAATGGCAATTATGGCAAGCATCACAGGGCGAATATCACAGGGCGAATATCACAGGGCGAATATCACAGGGCGAATGAACCTCAGGAAAGCCGCGAATTTGAGAGGCTTTTTCACATTCCTCGTCTATTGTTTTACCTATGTGGGGCTTGCTCGGGAAACGAATAAACCCGCAAAGTTATCCCGAAATCGGATTTCTAGTACTGATCTCAAAAAGAAATGAATACAATGGAAAGGTCACGCATCTTCATCGTAATATCCGCCTAGCCGTCAGCTTCGACAGCGGCGATGGTCGCCCGGCGAACTTGTAACGTGAAGCCCATGTGATATGAACGGTACTGCACAAGCTAATGACGGACCACCACCGGAAAAAGCGCCCGGGCTTGGCTGGGGCAAGACGGTTTTGTTTGCTTTTTTTGCGGAGGTGGTATTCGTCTTGGCCAGTGGGGTCAGTTGGGGCTTTTTTTATTTTCCGATGGATGGCTCCCATCCCATTCGGATGCAAGTGGATTCATTACTCCAGGGACATTGGGCCCTGAGCCCACAAATCACCGAGATGGGCTTTGACTTGGCTTGGCATCAGGGTGTTCATCAGCTCTGGGGGGTGGGAGTTGCGTTGTGGTATTTACCCTTTGTGGGGTTGGGCCGTCTACTTGGAGCGCTATGCCCGGATATCATCCCCTTGCTGGTGGCTCTCTTTTTGCTCTGCCTTTACACCCTGAGGACGATGTCTCTCATGATACGGCAGGGAGCAGCTCTTTCCCAGAGCCTGCTCTTTAGTTTTCTGATTCTTTTTTGCCCATCTTTGCTCAATTTCCTTTCGGGCGCCAAACTCATTTATGAGGTCACTTGCCTCTACGCGCTTCTTTTTTGCCTGATTCTTTTGCTAGCTATGATTCGGTATATCATGGCAAGGCGGAGAAGCGATTTGCTTTTAGCCTGCTTTTTGTCGGGATTTGTAGCCATCGTACGGCCCACGTTTGGAGTATATGGAATTGCAGCAGGGAGCATTCTGATCTGGTGCGCTTTGACTCCATGGAGACGACGTCGCTCTTTGCGTAATCTACTTCTACCCTTCTCTGGAAGTTTCTTTATTCTTGCTGGATTTCTCTTTCTTGCCTGGAGCAACTGGATACGTTTCGGCAGTCCTTTTGAGTTCGGGCATAATCTTAGCTACTCAAGCCAGAATATTGTCTATCTGACCCGCTTCGGTAATCCCTGTGATGAAGCGAGTTTTTGGGCCTTAGCCCGTGAACTCTTCTATTGGCTCTTTATCCCATGGGCAATACCTGTTGGGCAAGCCCCTATTCCCCGTTGGCGCGATATCTATCAGACTACTTTTGACCCAAGTTATCTGCTCATCGTACT
>CAZSTC010000028.1:14931-30448 GCA_964609795.1 uncultured Verrucomicrobiota bacterium | reverse complement strand
GATTTGTAATCGAACGGTCATCAGTTCAATCCTGATTGCTGGCTCCATTTTTTTCTAATTTCATCCCCCAGATCACCATCCCCCATCTCAGTGTTCCTGTTTTCGAGGCGATGCGTGAGAAGGGATTTCTGAAAAATATTCTTGATAAAAATGGCACTCATTATACATATTCATTCTCATTGACTGGAATAGCCTGTATGCTAAGTCCAATTAAGTTGGCACACCGGCAACGATATGTCGGCGAGGTTGGTTAGTAAGCATAAAAAAGAAAACGAGCCCTATGTTAAAAAAATTAAGAATTCAGAACTTTAAAGGCTGGAAGGATACCGGCGAGATAACGATGGCGCCTATCACTCTCTTCTTTGGTGCCAATAGTTCGGGTAAATCCAGCATTGGACAGTTTCTGATGATGCTCAAACAAACAGTTGAGTCGCAAGATCGGAAGGCTGTCTTTTATCCCGGTGGAAAAAATTCCGCTGTTCAGCTTGGGTCCTACAAAGAGATGGTGTTTCAACGCAATCAGACAAATAAAATCTCTTTCGATTACAGTTGGTCGTTACCGGAACAAATCGAAATAAAAGATCCTGTGTCAAAAGATCAGTATTGCGGCGATAGCATCTCCTTTGGTGCCGAGGTTGGTTTTGAAAACACGCTGGCTCTCAATTCTCTAAAATATGAGTTATTCAAAGGGGATCAATCCGTGCTCTCCATAGGGATGGGGAGAAAATCGGAAGGAACCCAAGATTATGAGGTTAAGGCGGAAAAATACGAAATAAGACGTAATCAGGGGCGGGCCTGGGCTCCCGGAGCTCCAGTCCGATTTTACGGTTTTCCGGATGAAGTGCTTGCCTATTACCAAAATGTGGATTTTGTGCAGGAACTGAATTTGAGGCATGAAAAGCTGTTCCGTTCACTCTATTATCTGGGGCCGCTGCGTACGAAGGCTGAGCGTTTGTATTCATGGTCCGGCATCGAACCTGAAAGTGTCGGCTATGCCGGAGAAAATACGATTTCCGCCATTCTTGCTGCCCGAAACAGAAAAATTGGGTTATGTAAACCATCTGCAAGACGAGCATCAATAGAAATATCCTTTCAAGAGGTCATTGCCATGAAACTTAAGGAAATGGGGTTGATCGAGGAATTTAAGGTCAGCCCGATTGGCGAACAGCGGCAGGAATACGAAGTCAAAGTTCGTACCAGGGGCTCAAATGATTGGGTGGATCTCCCGGATGTTGGTTTTGGCATTTCTCAAGTACTCCCGGTTTTGGTGCAGTGCTTCTTTGCTCCATCCAATTCAATTATTCTTATGGAACAGCCCGAAATTCATCTTCATCCTCTGGCGCAATCTGCGCTGGCAGACGTGATGATTGATGTGATTAATTCCAAAGAGAATAGAGAGCATCGAAATATCCAGTTAATTATAGAAACTCACTCGGAACATTTCTTGCGCCGGTTGCAACTCCGAATTGCCCAGCAGCCTGAGGCAATGAAAGGGAAAGTGGCTGCATATTTCGCTAACGTCTCTAGAATTCCAGCCACACTTGATCCGCTCCAAATTGATCCTTACGGCAATATCCAGAACTGGCCGGAGAATTTTTTTGGAGATGAGATGACTGATATCATCGAACAGTCCAAGGCAGCCTTAAAAGCGCAGAAAAAGCTTTTGAAAAAACAAACATCGGAGGCTTGCCAGTGAGTCTCCCGGATATATGCGTGGTGGATACGAATGTGCCGAAGGTTGCGAATCTCGCCATTGCACCGGACCCGGATTCAGATATTGGTTTGGATTGCATACAGGCATGTGTTGATGCGATTGAGCATGTGATCAAACACCGTTTGGTTATTGATGAGGGCGGTGAAATTTTCATGGAATATCTTAGGGAAATTCCCATGAAGGGCCAGGGTGGAGTCGGGTCTCGTTTCATGAAGTGGGTTAATGATCATCGCTGGAGCGCTAAGGCCATTGAGCAAGTGGCTATCCACAGAGAGGGGAATTCATACCGGGAGTTTCCCAAGAATTCCGGATTAAAAAAATTTGATCCATCCGATCGGAAGTTTGTTGCCGTAGCTAACGCTCACAAAGATAAACCACCGATCCTGCAGGCAACGGATAGCAAATGGGTGGGCTGGGAAGCTTCTCTGGCTGAGGAGAAAATCGGTGTCTGTTTTGTTTGCGTTGACTATATCCAAGCCAAATACAAAAAGAAGAAGAAGACGTGAGCGAAGACTTTTTTAAGTTTCCTTCAACCCCTCATCTGGCGACTCTGCCCGGCGTCGAGATCAGAGGCGACAAGGTCATGAGTCCTTCTGAACGTGATGAGTTTCTGCTGCACGAGCTCACGGTTGAGGAAAAAGTGGATGGAGCCAACTTGGGAATCTCGTTCGACACAGAGGGAAATGTTCGATTCCAAAACCGAGGGGCTTATCTCTCTTTGCCGGGAACGGGCCAATGGAAAAAACTCAGCCAATGGATAACACCCCGCGCCGATATGCTTTTCGAATACCTCACAGATCGGTACATCCTTTTTGGAGAATGGTGTTATGCTCAACATTCGGTTTTCTACGATCGTTTGCCGGATTGGTTTCTTGCCTTTGACATTTACGATCGTGAGCATAATCGCTTCCTATCCTCTGCCCGGCGGGGCATCCTGTTGGAAAAACTACACGTTTCTAGAGTTCCGGTCCTTGCGCGCGGATTGTTTTCTTTCTCTGAAATCAAAAGCCTGTTATCACAATCAAAACTTTGTGATCAGCCTGCAGAGGGAGTATATCTGAGAGTTGACAGTGAAGACCGGCTTGAGAAACGGGCTAAACTAGTACGGCCTGCATTTATTCAATCAGTGGAAAATCATTGGTCACGTTCCGCTATTAAACCCAATAGATTAAGTACGCAGGTTCCGGGATAAGAGCGGTGATTTTTTAAATAGCACTTTCTCTTCAATCTCTATAAAGTGATGCGGGTGGATTTGCGGGGTGAGTGCGAATAGCAAAAATAAAAGCCATTTCTTGAAGAACAGTGCCATTGAAGCGATTCCTTACGTGGTGGCTGTTCTGTGCGTCGTTCTCGGTTTTTTCATTCTGGGGCAAGAGTCCACGGGCAAAAATGAGGTTCTTTTCTGGAAAATCGAGTCGCTTCTGACTCATTACCAGTTCCAGATTCTCTCTTATATACCGGCACATTCGGGTGCTGAAGAGTATGCCCGCAGAATCCCTAATTGGGGCAGTATCGTTCTTCTGACGATTCTGGTTTTTTCGGGCACCTTTCTCTCCTGGTATGGTTCAGCCTCAAGGATTCTCCTGGTAGGTATTTTTTCGCTGATTGGTTTGGAGTTGGTCGAGATATTGCTTCTGGGCATGGTCGGTCTGGATATTCCTCTGGCTGTCCCGGTGGCTTGTACCGCTTTGGCGTCGGTCGGCTGCATTTTCCTTCGCTGGAGCCGCGACCAGGTTGTTCAACACGAAGTGGCTGAGGAACGTGACCGCCTGGGCAGGATTTTCGAACGAATGCTTTCCCCTGAAGTGGCCCGCCAGATTTTAAAATGCGCTCAAGCCGGCAAACTGGAAACCGAAGGCAGCCGGAGCACGATCACCGTTCTTTTTGCCGATATTCGCGGGTTTACCGACCTCATGAATTATGAGCACGAACAGGCCGAGAATCATATTCTCCGGCATAAGCTCAAAGGCGTGAAAGCCGAAGAATATCGTGATACTCATGGCGCCCGGCTCCTCAAGACGATCAATATCTACCTCTCTCTCATGACTGAAGTGATTATGAAACATGGCGGAACGCTCGATAAATATATCGGCGATTCGGTCATGGCCTTCTGGGGCGAACCCACTCCCAACGCGCATCATGCCCTGGCCGGAGTGCGGGCGGCTGTTGCCATGCAGGAGGAGATCTTCGAGCTCAACCGCCAGCGGCAAATTGAAAACCGGAAAATAGCCGCCTTCAACGCGGAGGCCGTCAGCCGCGATGAGCCGCAGAAGGATTTCCTGCCCATTCTCTCCGTGGGAATCGGAGTCAATACAGGTGAGGCGATTGTTGGCTTTATCGGTTCCAAAAGTGCAATGGCCTATACCGTCGTCGGCCGCGAGGTCAATCTTGCCAGCCGTCTGGAGCGCGTGGCCGGAGTCGGGAAAATCCACATCGGACAATCGACCTATAGGGAGATCTGCAAAGATGAGCCCGAGTGGTCCGAGAAGTGCAGCGCGGTGCCTCCCATTCATATGAAAGGTTTTCAAAATATGGTTGGCTACTATGATGTAAACTGGAAGTCTCGCGAGATGGCGATTGAAGAATGGGGCTGGAACTGGGTGATCGGTAATTAAAACAGATGGACGTATTTTTATATATTCCCCGCTTGCTCAAGCCGTTGCTTTCTTCTTGCGGGATTGTCTGGTTCCTTTTGCTCCTGATGGGCATTTATCTCATCCGGGTGCAAAAGAGTAAAAAAATGGGAGTGTTCTGTCTCTCTCTGGCCCTTTTCATGAACCTGACCGGCAGTGGAATCCTGCCCGTTTACCTCCTGGGCACCCTGGAGAAACCCTATCAGAATGTCCGTCTGGAGGAGCTTCCCCGCTGCGATGTCGTGCTGCTTCTGGGTGGCGGCCAGCTCTATTCGGAGCACCCGCCTTTTCATCTGGAGCTTAACCCGGCCGGGGACCGTGTCATCGGCGCCTTTGAAGCGATGCGCCAGCATAAGGCCGATACTCTGGTGACCAGTAGCGGCTATTTTATGAGAGGCGAAGAAAAGATCGCCCACGGCTACACTCTGACCAATTGGGTTCAGGGCTGGAATCTTTTCGATCAGGAGGTGATTTCGCTTGGGCCCCGGAAAAACACCTGGGATGAGGCGGTTACTTTCAAAAAACTGGCAGAGGAACGCGGCTGGAAAAAAGTCATGCTCGTGACCTCGGCCTATCACATGCGCCGATCCGTTGCCACGTTTGAGAAGGTGGGCTTCGAAGTGGTGCCTTACCCAGTCGATTTTTACGTTGTCGGTATTCCGCAGCAGCCGCACTTGAAGTCCCTTATTCCGGATCCGGATCGTTTCCAGTTTTTTGATCTGTGGTTTAAAGAATTTACAGGCTACTGGCTCTATCGCCTGGGTAGCCTCTGGGGAGAACATTAGTATGAATAAAGATGACTTGAGAAAACTTCGCGCCGTGGAGGACCACGCCAGAGATTTCAAGAACCTCAGTTACGTTTACCCGGTGATTTCCCGCCGCGCCGGAGGACTCTCTCTCGGCGTAAATTTAAACCCGAACCGCCTCTGCACTTTTGATTGCGTCTATTGTGAGGTGGATCGCTCGGCGCCTTTATCGCCAGCGGCTCAGAAATCCGGAATAGATATTCCTCTCCTCAAAGAGGAACTCTCCCGGCTTTTGAAGCAGGCCTTGAGCGGAGAGCTCGGCAAAGAGCCGAAGTTCGCCCAGGCAGGCGACCTCCTGCGGCAGGTGAGGGATGTCTCTTTTAGCGGCGACGGCGAGCCGACCCTCTGTCCGGATTTCCCTGAGGCAGTCCGGGCGGTCGGGGAAGTGCTTGAAGATTTCGATCTTCTTTCGACCTGCAAAGTAGTCCTGATCACCAATGCCACTTGCCTGCATTTGACCTCGGTTCATGAGGCTCTAGATTCCCTGATGAGCTATCCCCACGGAGAAATCTGGGCCAAGCTCGATGCCGGCACTCCCGAGTATTATGCGAGCATGAACCGCTCCGGAGTCCCTTTTGAACGCATTCTCTCGAACTTGAATTTTATCTCCAAGCGAATCCCTGTTTATATCCAAAGCATGTTTCTCAAGCTCAATGACCGGATGATGAGCGAAGTCGAGCTCCGGGCCTATATCAACCGTATTAAAAACCTGATAGATTCCGGAGGGAAAATCCTGGGCATCCAGGCTTATACGCTTGCCAGACCCACATTCGCTCCGGGGCTGGAGTCACTCAAGCTCAGTGCGTTGACGAAGGTGGAGCTTGAAGCTCTGGGAGATCAAATCCGGAAAAATACGGGCCTCGCCGTAGAGTGTTATGCTTAGGATGTTATATTGGTTTTTATTTCTGCACGGGCATTCAAAAGAGATTGCTCCGGCAGTCACTTTGTGTTAGATTCCCAAAGAGTTATGGCTGAGAAAAAGGTTAGTGATCTTCTGCCCTTCTGGAAAGACCAGTATCAAAAAGGACGTGTAGCATTGGACAGGAAAAACTATGACTACGCGATGATGATTTTTTGCCAGTTGCTGGACCAGGAGCCCGGCTGCCTGGATTGCAGAGAGGCGCTCCGGGTGACTCAGTTTCGCAAAGCGGAAGAGACCGGCCAGAGAAGTTTTTTCAAAAAGGCCTTTGGGATGACTGGCGATCTGGCTCATCTGAGCAAGGCGCGAATGATCCTCAAGAATAATCCCGGTGAAGCCATGTCGGCCCTTGAGCAGGTCTTGAACAAGGACCCTCAGAATGTATCTGCCCACCAGTTGATGGCCGATGCCGCTCTTTCGGCCGGTTACATCCGGACAGCTCTCATCTCGCTTGAGCTTCTTTTCAATAAGCTGGGTCAAAGAGATATGGCCATGGCGCGGAAACTGGCTGATGTTTACTCTCAGGCAGGTCTGCCCGGTAAAGCCGAGGAGATTTACGCCCAGTTGGTCAATGAAAACCCGGATAATCTGGACCTGATCCAAGCGCTCAAGGATGTCTCTGCCAGCCGTACCATGAAAGAGGGCGGCTACGAGAGTGCGGCCGAGGGTGGTACTTACCGGGATGCCTTAAAAAGCGAAGACGAATCCAAACGCCTTGAGCAGGAGGCACGCCTGGTGCAAACTTCAGATTCCTCTGAAGCCATTATCCAGAACCTCCAGGCAAAAGTCGAAGCCGAGCCTACCAGCCTGCGCTGGTGGCGTGCCCTGGCCGATCAATATCTGCGCATCAAGGAGTATGAAAAAGCGCTCCATGCCTATGAATCTTTGAAGGCGCTCCTCTCGGTCAGCGATCCTCAGCTCTCCATGAATATCCTGAAGGTGAAGTTGCGGATGCTTGATTCTCAGCTCGCAGAGATGAACCCGCAGGACCCGGCGCAAACCGACAAAATCGCTGAGCTCCAAAAGCAGCGTGCCGAAGTGGAAATGGCTGAAGTGGAGAGCCTCTCAGAGGCCAATCCCACCGATATGCTCATTCTTTTCGATCTGGCCTCCCTCTATTTCAAGAATGGTAAGCTCGGTAAAGCCATTCAGGCTCTTCAAAAAACTCAGAACTATCCGGGCAAGAAAGTCCCCAGCCTCCTTCTCCTGGGCCAATGTTTTGCACAGCGCAAGATGTATGACCTGGCGGTGCGTGCCTACGGTAACGCGCTGGCGGAGAAAAAGAGCATGGATGAGGAGAAAAAGGAGCTTCTTTACCTCCTGGGCATCACCTACGAATTGATGGGCAAAAAGGAGGAGGCTATCGAGCACTTCAAGCTCATCTACGAGGTGGATATTGACTATCGGGATGTGGCCGCGCATGTGGATGCCTATTACGGCGAAAACGAATAAACTTTCTCTCGATTTTTAATTCTTAATAACGATAATTTTAAAATGGACGATATCCTGAATATATTGCGTAAAAACGCCGCTATGCCGGTTGAAAAAATCGCTTCATTGGTCAACCAAAATCCTGATGAAGTCGCCGCTAAGATTAAAGACTGGGAGGCCAATGGCACCATTCTGGGCTATACCACGGTGATCAATACCGACAAGCTGCAGGATGAATCTCAGGTCATGGCCATGATCGAGGTCAAAATCACACCGGAGCGTGAAGGCGGCTTTGATAAAATCGCCCGCAAAATCGCCCGCTATCCCGAAGTCAAATCGTGCTACCTCATGTCGGGCGGCTTTGATCTCCTGGTGATGGTGGAAGGGGAGAACTTGCGCCAGGTGGCCGGGTTTGTCTCGGAAAGATTAGCCACGATTCAGGGCGTGATCTCTACCGGCACACATTTTATCCTCAAACCCTATAAGCAGCAGGGCGTGACCTTCCTGGAAGAGGAACGGCCCGAGCGCCTGAACGTGACTCCCTGAACGGGCAGCGTGGAGCAGGCGTTCTCAATGCACTGAGGAAGAGGCCCTCTCTCTTCAGACGGGGTGTGTTTTATGGTTCAGCAGCTTTATTATTACGAGAGCCACTCTCTCTCGCCTTACTACAATCTGGCGCTGGAGGATATCCTCCGCTCTCAACTTCTCCCCGGTGAGGCGGTTCTTTACCTCTGGAGAAATGATCACACCGTTGTGATCGGCAAACACCAGAACGCTTACCATGAATGCGATCTGGAGGCCATCTGCGCCGATGGAGTCAGTTTGGCGCGCAGGAAAACCGGCGGCGGTGCCGTGTTTCACGATGCGGGCAATCTGAATTTTACCTTTTTGAACCGCCGGGAGGATTATGACCCGGACCGGAATTTTAAAATACTCCTTGAGGCTCTGAAAGCGGTCGGCGTGCCGGCGGTCCTGAGCGGACGCAATGACTTGACGGTCGAGGGGTTGAAATTTTCCGGCAATGCCTTTTTCAAGAGTGCCCAGGCCGCCTATCATCACGGCACCCTGATGGTCGAGGTCAGCATGGAAAAGCTTGCCCGTTATTTGCGCGTGAGCCCTCTCAAGCTTCGCTCCAAGGCCGTCGCTTCGGTCCGCTCCCGTGTGGTGAACCTCTGCCAGATATGCCCGGCTCTCACCCTGGAGGCGCTTGCCCAAAGTCTTCAGAAAACCTTTGCCGCTTCCTATGGATTGCCCCTT
Organism: uncultured Verrucomicrobiota bacterium; assembly: GCA_964609795.1. Lineage (GTDB taxonomy): Bacteria > Verrucomicrobiota > Verrucomicrobiia > Limisphaerales > UBA1412 > UBA1412. Next base: position 21,688 of record CAZSTC010000028.1, on the reverse strand, counting down.
TTTCCCGGTCCTGCATGGGATGAAAACCTGAGAGCCGAGGCCGAAAAAAGCTTTGCTTCCCCGGCATGGATTTTGGGAGAGAAACCGAAAGCCTCCTCATCGTCCGTGATTATTGAGGAGCGCTTCGACTGGGGATGCGTCCTGATCTCCGGAGTGGGATCGGAGATGAGTCTCTACAGCGACGCTCTGGATACCGAAGCTGTGGAGTATCTGCGTTCGCGGCTCGCCCTTGATTTTCCAAGTTCGATTCCCGTCCCGGATTCTTTTACTTCTTTCCAGAAGAGAATGGTGGAAGATGTCAACGAGCTCCTCAAAAGATTTCCGGAATAGTAGCTGAAGATTTCTTTTCGCTCTGCCCCTCTTATTTTCCCTCTCCGATTCAACACGGAAATAAAAAAGCCTCCCCGAAGGGAGGCTTTCGTTATTAAATCAAACTGTTAAATTGATTAAATTAGAACACGTAAACGATGTTGCCCGTGATTCCGAAGGAATTATTGCGATCCCAATCATCCACTGCGGCCTTGTTGCCGGAGAGGTCATGATCCCAGCGGAATTCTGCGCGGGTGAGCACGTTTTCCCACAGCTTGTAGCTGACGGTGAAGGTATCAGAGAGATACTCATCATCCTCACCAGACCAGAAGCCCCAAGAACCGTCTGTGCCATTGGCGTATTCCATACGGTTGGCGAGGGTCATCTTATCAGTGACATCATAGGCCAGGTAAACGGCATAGGCGTTGGCCCATGCGCTGCGGGAGGTCACTACACCAGCGTCATCAGTGCGTTCGCTCTGACCACGGTAGTCATAGGAGAAACCGAAACGCAGACCAGTGACCGGCAGCGGCATCGTGATACCTGCATAGTAGTTGACGACGTTGGCAGTATCCCAACCATTGTTGGTTCCGGAAGAAATCCAACCATTATCGATACCATTGACAACACCGAAATAAACTTCAGTACCTTCCATGAAACCGGTGGATTCAGGGAAGATCAGGTTCATGGCGCCCATATAGGAGAGACGACCGGATTCGGAACCGCGACCGTTGTAGGACCAATGGTCATAGGTGTTTGCAACACCACCACGGACGCCCAGGATCCAATCGTTCATATCGAAGCTGTAGCTCGCCAAGGCACCGGTGTGCTGACGGGGCTGAATTCCGAAACCATAAGAACGAGAGAAGTTCGGGTTCAGGTAGCTATCAGAGCTTTCGTAACCGACGATGGATTCAAATACACCAACGCGGAAATCAAGACCGTTGCCGATAGGAGCGCGGAGATCCACATAAGCATTCTGGAGGACGAAATCGCCGCTCGACTGGCTGAACATACTCGAATCATCACCGAAAAGCAGGTCAGCCTGGTAACCGGCTGCCCATACGGAAGCATCTTCTTCCAAGGCTTTTCCGATACCGATTTTCACGGCATTCAGGTTAAAACCATTCTGCTTGTTGCGTGCGTCATTGACGCGGCCAACACTGGTTTTCTTGTCACCAAACTGCCAATTCATGGAGGTATCCACATAACCGCTAATGGTCGTACCAGAAACGGCTGTTAAGACCTGGTTGTCGGCTTCTTCTGCCGATGCAACGGCGGCCATACTAACGATCCCGGCTGCAGCCAGGGCTAATGTCCATTTATTCATAATAAATAATATAAGTTATCGTTACTGAGAGGTGCTTCAGGTTTCTTGTGACATCACAATTCAAGCCTGCACTAAAGAAGCCGCTGCACGCTCCGCCAAATAGCAGTTGAATTCTAGATGTTTCCTGTGGCCGTTGCAACATTTTTTTTCACTTTCTTAACATCTTTTTTTTTAGGCTATTACAAATTCCCCATCTTTCATTCAAACGGTCCTCTTTGCCTCTAATGTTCGAAAAAAGCCCATAAATGCGGAACTTTATCTATAACTCATTGTTTTTTAAACAGTAATGCCGGATAAAAAGCGGAGAGTCGCAAACTAAAATAAAAACCTCCCGGTAAAGATTTTTGTCTTGCCTTCTCGCAAAGCTGGTAAATAATTTTCTACGTGCCGGCTGATGCGGAGTGATTCCGCCGTTGCAGGTTTAATTTTTATGGCTAGTAAGACCGTTTTTAATCCGATCAGTGCTCTTGATTATCTTCCTCAGGAGCAACTTAAGGAGCTTCAAATAACCCGGCTCAACCAGCGGGTGACCGAAGCTTATGAGAAAGTCCCGTTTTTTCGCGCCAAAATGGAAGCCCTCAAAGTGGTGCCCGGCGATATCAAAAAGATAGAAGATATCGCAAAGCTCCCTTTTTCGGTTAAAAAAGATTTGCGCGATACGTATCCCTTCGGGCTCTTTGCCGAGCCGATGAATCGCGTGGTCCGTGTCCATGCCTCCAGCGGCACGACCGGCAAACCGATCGTCGTTGGCTACAATCGTAAGGATATCGATGTCTGGAAAGAGGTGGTCGTCCGGGGATTGGTTTCTGCCGGCCTTGGCCCCGATGACGTAATCCAGGTCTCCTATGGATACGGACTTTTTACCGGCGGTCTGGGTCTCCACTATGGAGCTGAGGCGCTGGGGGCGACCGTGGTTCCGGCATCCGGGGGGAATACTTACCGCCAGGTAATGCTGATGAAGGATTTCGGCGTGACGGCGATCTGCTGCACTCCCAGCTACTTTATTCACCTGATCGATAAGGCCCAGTCCATGGGCGTGGATATGAAGACGCTTTCTCTCCGGTTCGGTATCTTCGGAGCCGAGCCCTGGACTCAGGAGATGCGCCGATACATTGAAGCGCATACCGCTATCAAGGCTCTGGATATTTACGGTCTGTCAGAGATCATTGGTCCCGGTGTGGCGATGGAATGTGCCGCGCAGGATGGCTCCCATATTTTCGAAGACCATTTCTACCCGGAAATCATCAATCCGGAGACCGGTGAAGTCCTGCCTGACGGTGAAGAAGGCGAGCTCGTCCTGACCACTCTGAGTAAAGAGGCCATGCCGATGATCCGCTACCGGACTCGCGACATCACCTCTCTGAACCCGGAGCGCTGCTCCTGCGGCCGGACCCTGCGCAGGATTAAGCGTATCACCAGCCGCAGTGATGACATGTTCATTATCCGCGGCGTCAACGTCTACCCCTCGCAAATCGAGACTGCTTTACTCTCCATCGAGGGGACGCTGCCTCACTATCAGATTATCCTGCGAAGGGAAAATAATCTCGATACATTGGAAGTGCAGGTTGAGATCAACACTCAGCTGGCCAGTGATACCGTGAGCGGAATTACCGCTTTGGAAAAACGTATTGCGAAGAATCTCGAGCAAATTGTCGGAATCCATGCTATTATAAAGCTTGTGCAGCCGGAAACGCTGCAGCGCAGCGAAGGCAAAATTCAGAGGGTGAGCGATCTTCGTAATTTAAACCCTATTTCTTAGAAGTTTGACTTATTTTGAACCATCATCCTAACGATTTATGAAGCTGAAACAACTTTCGCTCGTGATCTCCAACGAACCCGGCGCTCTGGTGCGGGTGTGCGAGGTGCTCAAAAGGCATTCGATCAGTATATCCACGCTGACACTGGCCGACACGGCCAATTTCGGCATCCTGCGCCTGATTATCCAGAACTGGGAAGAGGCGCTTAAAGCACTTGAAGACGACGGCCTGGTCGTCAAAGTCAGTGACGTGCTGGCGATCTCCATTCCTCACGTACCCGGCGGGCTCCTCAAAATTCTGGAGCTCCTCAATGAAAACCGGGTTAACGTGGAGTATATGTACGGTTTTTCGCTCTCCACACGGGAGCGCAGCGTGCAGATATTCCGGCTGGATGACACCGATCGGGCTATTGAAGTGCTGGAACAGGCCGAAGTTTGTCTTCTGGAGCCCGACGAACTCTTCCAGAAAGAATGTGATTCGATTCGGAAGAGCCCGATATAATTCGAATCGTTTAGCAGTATAAAGTGTAAAGTGCGACATGACTGAATCCAATTCTCAACCCGAGCCCGCTCAGCCAATACAGTATAAAGTGGCTGATGAGCGGGTGATCCGCGTAACTCAGGACGCAGCCGATAAAATCTCTTCTTTATTGAAGAGACAGAATCGCCCCGAGGGTGTACTGCGGATCCTGGTCACCGGCGGTGGTTGCTCGGGGCTGCAGTATAAGATTGATCTGCAGGATGAGCCGGCCGCCCGCGATATTCTGGTTGAAAGCAAAGGTGTGAGGATCGTCATGGACCCCAAGAGCGTTCTCTATGTTTCGGGCTCTGAGCTCGATTACGTGGATGCGCTGCAAGGGGCCGGCTTCAAGGTCAATAACCCCAACGCCACCAGCACCTGCGCCTGTGGGGAGAGCTTCAGCGCCTGAAGACCGGAGCATTTGGAATTGGAAAGCGAGTAGATAAATTGAGACAAATTAAAGGACTGATTTTTGACTTCGACGGCACTCTGGCCGATACCATGTTCTTCCATTGGAAGGCATGGGATATTGTGGCTCAGCGCCATGGGATTGCGCTGACGCGTCAGAGACTCTATTCCATGGGAGGCATTCCCTCCCGCGATATCCTCCTGATTTTGAAAGAAGAGCAGAACCTTCCAAACCTGGATGTGGAAGGGATTGCCCACGAGAAAGAGGAAGAATATATGAAGATGATGAGTCGGGTCGTGCTGATCGATACCATTGCCTCCATTGCTCGAGAGAACCTGGGCAAGCTGCCCATGGCGATTGCCACCGGCGGACGCCGCTCCATTATGGATAGAATTCTGCCCCAGTTGGGAATCCAAAATTGGTTCGACGCCGTGGTGACTAGCCAGGACGTCGTCCACCAGAAGCCAGCTCCGGATATTTTCCTGGAAGCCGCCCGCAGAATAGGGGTCCCGCCGCAGTATTGCCGCGCCTATGAGGATACCGACCTGGGCTTGGCTGCCATCCGGGCTGCCGGCATGATAGCCGTGGATGTGCGCACCGTGATTCCCGAAGAGTCTCTGGTCTCAAGCCTTTAGTCTTTTTTAATTTTATTTTACGGATTAGCAGTTTATACTCCTAAACGGCTTTTATAAAGAGAGACTGGCTATATGTTTAATGCGCCAATGAAAATTTGTATCGTGGGCACTGGTTATGTAGGACTGGTGACCGGAACCTGCTTTGCGGAAATAGGTCACGACGTGATCTGCGTGGATAATGCGCCTGAAAAGGTGAAAATGCTCAACTCCGGGCAGATGCCGATTTATGAACCGGGTCTGGAGGAGATGGTTAAGAAGAACGTAGCGGCCGGAAGGCTGAAATTCACCACTTCCACCAAAGAAGGCGTGGAGAAATCGGACGTCGTCTTTATTGCTGTTCCCACGCCGCCTCAACCCGATGGCTCCGTGGACCTGAGCTTCATGGAAAAGGTTTCGCGTGAAATCGCCGAAGTGCTGACCCGCTACAAAATCATCGTCGATAAAAGCACGGTGCCGGTGCGCACGGGCGAAAAGGTCTCCGAGATCATCCGGCGCTACTGCAAATCCAAGGTGGAGTTTGACGTGGTGAGCAACCCCGAATTTCTGCGGGAAGGTTTTGCGGTCCAGGATTTCCTCAAGCCCGACCGGGTCGTCTTCGGTGTTCAGAGCCAGAGGCCTGTCCATGCTTTGAAGGAGATTTATGCTCCGCTCAATGCTCAGGTAGTGGTGACCGATATCAATTCGGCCGAGCTCATTAAACACGCTTCCAACTCGTTCCTCGCCCTCAAAATTTCTTACATTAACGCCATCTCGGTCATTTGTGAAGCGGCCGGCGCCAATATCGAGCAGGTCGCTGCCGGCATGGGAATGGATAAGCGCATCGGGCGCGATTTCCTCAATGCGTCGCTCGGTTTTGGCGGCAGTTGTTTCCCGAAGGATCTGAGCGCGTTTATCAAAATCGCCGAGCAGCTCGGCTACGATTTTGCGCTCCTGCGCGAGGTGCAGAAGATCAACGCCCAGCAAATGGAGCGCTTCGTGCGCAAGATCGCCGATACGCTCTGGGTGATTAAAGATAAGACCATCGGCGTTCTGGGTCTGGCCTTCAAGCAAAACACCGACGATATCCGCATGTCTCCCGCGATTGCCCTCTGCCTGCGTTTGCGCAAGGAGGGTGCCCGGCTGAAGGTTTACGATCCCAAGGCCATGGAAAAAGCCAAGACTGTTTTGAAAGAGGTCACCTTCGTGGATGATATGGATAAGGTGCCCGAGGGGTGCGATGCCCTGGTCGTCGCGACGGAGTGGCCCGAGTTCAAGAAACTGGACCTGGAAAATGCCCGCAAGACCATGACTCATCCCATCCTCTTCGACGGACGCAATCTCTTTGACCCTGCACAGATGGAGGCGATGGGCTTTATCTACAAGAGCATCGGCCGCTAGAACAGGATAATTCAGAAAATATAAAAGGAGAATTTGAGCGTGCAGACTCTCAGTTCTCCTTTTCTTGTAAAATGATAATTCAGGTAACAGCCGGTTTGATTTTTCGTGAGGGCAAGCTCCTCATCACCCAGCGCCCCAAAGGAAGCCATCTGGCCGGATTATGGGAGATGCCCGGGGGTAAACAGGACCCGGGAGAAACCCTGCCCGAATGCTTGAAGCGTGAACTGCGCGAAGAGCTCGGGGTAGAGGTTGCCGTTCACGAGCTCCTCCATGAGTGCGAACACGAATACCCGCTCAAGACGGTTAAGCTTCACTTCTTCCGCTGCACCTTGCTCCGGGGCGAGCCTCGTCCCATCCAGTGCGAAAACCTGGCCTGGGTCACGGCTCCCGAGCTCTCTCAATACGAATTCCCCCCACCGGA
>CAZSTC010000028.1:0-14831 GCA_964609795.1 uncultured Verrucomicrobiota bacterium | reverse complement strand
CAGACCCGTCGCACGGAAGGCCCATCTTTCCAGAGTCGTGAGGCTCTCCGGAAATTCGACTTCGGTGAGACTGCTACATCCATAGAAGGCACCCTCCGCCACTTTCACCAAGCCCGGAGGCAGCACCACTTTTCTCAGACTGGTGCAGTAATAGAACGCATACCACGGGATTTCCTCCATTTCGGAAGGGATTGTGATCTCTTCCAGGCTGGTGCATTCATAGAAGCTGGCCTCTCCCAGAGTAGTGCTTGCGTTGAGGATTACGACTTTCTGCAGCGCGGAACATCTGCCGAAGGCCCAGGGGCCGATCTCTACCACCGAAGAGGGGATGTTGATTCTCGTGAGCGATCTCTGCGAGAAGAAGGCTCGGGGTGCGATTTCCAGAACTCCGTTGGGAACGGGGTAGAAGCCCGTCTTGCCCAATGGGCAGAAAAGCAGCACCGTCTGATCTTTGTTGAAGAGAACGCCATCACGGCTACTGAAGCTTGCGTTATCCGCATGGACGTTTATCCGGTAAGAGCCGATCAGTGCGTCCGTGCCCAGAGTGTTCAGCCCGCTGCCGATCCAGACCGTTTTGGCAGGGCAGTTGAGGAAGGCGTCATCCCCGATCCTCACGACGCCATCGGGAATCCGGATTTCTTCAAGCCCGCCTTGGGCAAAAGCTCTCCTGCCGATCACCCGCAGAGTCTCCGGGAAGGTGACTGCTTTTAAACCAGCACGATCCTGGAAAGCCCCCTCGGCAATCTGCACGACGGGATAGCCCGAAATATTCTCAGGAATGACGACGGAATTGCTCATCCCGTAGTAAGCGGTGATCGTGATTTGCCCATCACTCAAGGTGCAGCCGAATTCACCCGGAGGCAGAATTGTCAAGGTCCCCGGCGTTGAACTAAGGAGATAATTGGGGTGGGAGAGTCCGTTCACGCTCAGCTCGTAAGTTCCCTCCGCAAGGGGCAGAGGGACCTCATCGGCCGGGATTCCATTAATGTAGTAAACAGGGGAGCCCTCGAGAGTATCGTCATTGATGAGCCCCGTCGCAGTGTAGGTAAAAGCGGGGAGAGGGTAGTTGGAGGGCACCTGGGCATCATCCGCCTTTACTGTGGCCGCCTTGGGATGAATCACCAGAGTTTGTGAGACCGGAACCGCCGGGAAGTAATTGACGTTCCTGCGAATTCCGCCCGGTTGATAGCCGGTAATGGTGACCGTGCCGGCCCCTTTTACGTGAATCATCTTGGTGCTGGTGACCGTGGCAATTTCCTCCGGGACACTCAAAAGAGTTACCAGCAGACCGCTGTTGGAAGATGCCCAGATCTGGAAATTTTCGTCGCCATAAGTCACCACCCGGTTGATGGGGGTAAGGGTGACCGTTTGGTTTTGAGCATTTCCCCGCGCAGGATATCCAGCAAACTGTTCCTCCCAGCCGGTAGCTCCCGCTTTGTAATAAACGGCCAGAGAGGTTGGGACACTGTAGAATATATCGGCTCCGGTCTCCGGGGCATTCCCCTCGAACCCGATCCCCATGAGAGAAGAGCAGTACCAGAAAGCACGGGCTTCAATATGGGTGAGGCTTGCGGGCAGAATAAGGCCCAGAAGTGAAGAATCGCTGAAAGAGCGCGCTTTGAGAGTCGTCGTCCCCTCTTGGATAACGCATTGGCCGGTCCTGCCTGCGGGGAAGACCATCAGCGTATCGCCGGCTCGGTTGTAGAGGATTCCGTCGCGGCTGCTGAAGACCGGATGATTTTCATTCACCGCAAAATCGGTGAGGTAGATGCATCCCTGAAAAGCGTTTTCCAGGAAGTTGACGATGCTATCGGGCAAAGTAAAAATCCCTCTCTTGCCGGCCGGGCAGATCAGAAGCAGCGTCTCGTTCTTATTGCAGAGCGAGCCCTCAAGGCTGCTGTAATTGGGATTATCGGAGGCCACGTCAAAGCCGGTCAGGCTCGTGCAATAGGCAAATGCGGAGGAGTCCACCGATTCGACCGCGCTGCCGATCTCGATGGCGGCCAGATTATAGCATCTGCTGAAGACCTCTTTGCCGATAAAGGTGAGCCCCTGAGGTAGCTCCACGCTTTCCAGACGGCTGCATCCGTAGAAAACGCCATCCTCCAAGCGGGTCAGGCCCGGAGGCAGAGCCATGTGGATCAAATTCAGGCAGCCGCCAAAGGCATTGGGGCCGATCTGCGTGAGTCCCTCGGGCAGCTCCAGCGTTACCAGGCCGCTGCATCCATAGAAAGCGTAGCTCCCCATCTGGGTCACGCCGCTTCCGAGCGCTACCTCTTCGAGATTGCGGCAGTAGGAGAAAGCCTCCACGCCGATCCGGCTCACGGTGTCGGGCAGCTCGACGTTCAGGAGGGTATCATTGCGGGTAAAGGTCCATCCGCCCACAGCCGTAACCGGCAAGCCCTCGATTTCCCCAGGCACCACGACAGAGGTCGCCGAACCGATATAATCGGTGAGGGTGACTTGTCCCGCCTCGATCGTATAATGGAAATCAGCGGCAGGATTCTGCGCCTCTATCCGGGCGGAAAAAATAAGGATCGACAGCAGGATCAGGCATTGAATCCATGCGCCCGATGGCAGATGCAGGGTACCTTTGGCGGAGGGACAGGCCGCGCAGCCCTGTCCGGCGGGGGTGTTAACTTCTCTCTTCATAACTCACTCAACAGTCTGATTATGGGTAGGATAAATCCATTTGTCACTTCTATTCTGGCTTAAATACGCATTGGCGCAGCAAAAGAGGCGCAGGCAAAACGCGGGAGGTCGGGAAACACCCCAAAAAATCACCCCTGAAATGATGTTTTTTTATTGATTTTACTCTTTGTTCTAATAAGATAGTCAACAGCAGATTGAGGATTCGCATTCCTTCAAAGTAAAAAAAGGGGGGAGTCGTAAAAGAAGAGATTTCGGGTCAAGTACGTTTTATAAATAATGTTCAGGAAAACATATCTTTTAAGCGGTCTTATTGTTTTATCCATTGTATGGATACTGCAAATGCCTTGTGCAAGTGCGGACGAGATGGAGTCAGGGAGCTTTTTTACAGCCGATGGTCTTTCTGCAAGTATTACGGACCCTTTGCCCGAGGCTATCAAACCGAAGGTCGGTTTTTGGGGCCTCCATAATAAACCCTTAAAGACGATGGCTCTGGGGTGCGTCCTGGTAGCGCCTCTTCTGCTCAGCGGTTTTGTTCTGTGCCGCTGGAGAGATAAGCAAAGCAAGATTCGAATAGAGATGCTCTCCAATATCTGCGAAATGGGGGATATTGCCTGTTTTTACTGTGATCATTGGGGCAAAGAGATTGAGTGCTCACGGTATTCGGATTTCTGGCCTCGCGGGAAGGATGGAAGTCCCGTTTCTCACACCGAGTGGATATGGAGCGAGGACTTGCCCCTTTTCGAGGAACACTGGAAGCGCCTCATGGAGGGGAGTAGTCTCCAGGAGAATATCTCCTACCGGGTCAGGGTTGGAGATAAATTCAGATATTTCGAAATGCAGGTTCGCGGGGCTGACGCTCACAGCGTTGAAAAAAAATTCTTTGGGCTGATTCGCGATGTAACCCAGACCCGTGAGCGCGAAAATTCTCTTCTGGAGACCAATCTGCTCATGCAGGAAATGCTTGAAAACCTGCCCTGCAGTGTTTTCGTAAAGGATATCAATGACGAGGGGCGCTACATTATCAGCAATCGCCATAACCTGAACGTGCACGGTTTGCGCCGGGAGCAGATGGTTGGGAAAACAGATTCGGAAATTTTCCCGCCGTCGACGGCGGAGGCTTTTATCAAGGGTGATCAGGAGGTTTTGGAAAAGGGCGGCGTTTTGAATTACCTGGATCACTATGTGGACAAGGAAGGCCGGGCACGGGTTTTCCAGCTCTACAAAGTGGTCCTTCCTCAGAAAACCGACAGGCGGCTCCTTCTGGGAATCTCTTTTGATGTGACAGAGATTGAGAAAAACCGCACTGAGCTCAAAGAAAACGTTGAGCTTCTGCGATCGCTCATGGATAACTTGCCGTGTCACTTCTTTGTCAAAGATGCGGATAATGATTTCCGGTTTCTTTTGGGCAATGGCCACTTTGAAAATTTCTTTCAAAAGAGACCCGAGGATTACGTGGGTAAAACGGGGCCGGAGTTTTTCCCTTCGACTGAGCAGGCGCAGAACTTCCGTGAAAGTGATTTGTCCCTCCTGGAGAAAGGGGGTAAGACAGATATTGTCTCCGAAGTCACAGGTGGTTCGGGCGAAGTACGCGTTTTCCAGATTTTCAAGAACCTGCTCACTCTCAATGACGGGCGGCGCCTGATCCTGGGAATCGCCACGGATATCACCGTACAGGAGAATAACTGGAAAGAACGCCAACGGCTCCTCCATAATCTCAATAAGCATATCAAACAGGAACGGTTGTTTACCTCCTGCCTGGAGTCGGTCGTCATGAATTCGAGCACCGATGAATCCCTGAGATTACTGATCCAAACGGTCACTCTGCATATTGGCGCCGATGCCTGCTATCTGTCGGAGTATGATTTTGCGAATTCGAAAGTTTTGCCTCTTATCAAGTACATCAACCCCGAATTTGATGAAATCCCGCTTTCGGCTGAAAACCTCGGTCTTTCTGAAAATGAACCCTGGCATACCCTTTTCAATAAACGTGAGCTTTTCCTCTTGGACCAGGCGCAGTTGTTGATCGAGCAGAACCCCCGGAATGGTTTTACGAGGTTCAGTGACTATTTGAAAGCCAATGAGATAACCTCCATGGCAGGGGTGGGTCTTTACCAGAATAACAAGCTTTGGGGCAGTCTTACCTTCTATTTCAGAAAAAAAGAGAAGAAGTTTACGGCTCTGGATAACCGCTGGTTGAAGGTCTCCGCGCACCTGGTGGAGGTGGTTCTGGATACCCGCTTCAAGCATCACCAATTGGAGCGCAGCGAATATGAAAAGCGGCTGATCATGGATACCATGGATATCCCCATCCAGCTCTTTGACGCCAACATGAAGCTCATTCGGATCAACGGCGCGGCGCAAAAACTGGCTGGGTGGCCGGAGGAAAAGATTTTGAGAGAGCCCTGCTACAGGAATTTTTGCGGCTCTGAAGCCCGGCCTAATGATTGCCCGACTCTCCTGGCTCGGCAAAACTTGAAGAAGCACCATAAATCGATTCAGCTTAAAGGTGCCGATTACGTGATTTGCTCCCATCCCATTTTTATTGAAGGCAAGCTGTCTTATATCCTGAAGACCTTCGTCGATGTCAGCGAGTCGAGCAGGGCACAGGAAAAATTGACCCGGGCACTGCTCAAGGCTCAGGAAGCGAGCAAGGCCAAAAGCTACTTCCTGGCGACGATGAGTCACGAAATCCGGACCCCGCTCAATGCCGTGATCGGCTTCAGCGACCTGCTCAAAAAAGAGAAATGTTCCGAAGAGGATAAACTCAAGTACCTTGAATCCATTCACCTGGCAGCCAATGCGCTGTTGAACCTTATTAACGACATTCTGGATTTATCCACGATTGAGGCTGGAGCCGTGCCGTTGGTTTTGCGCTACGTCAATCTTTCGGAGATCATTCGGGAGATTCAATCCATCTTCCAATATCAGACTCGTGTCAAAAGTCTGGAAGTGAACGTAGAGCTCAAGCAGGATATACCGGTTCTTAAACTTGATCAATTGCGCTTTCGTCAGATACTGCTCAACCTGGTCGGCAACGCCGTTAAATTTACCGAAAAGGGCAGTGTGAAGATCATCGTGGAGTTTACCCCCGTTACCGGGGAGATGGGCAACTTGCGTGTGGCCGTCGAGGATACGGGTATCGGTATCGAGAAGGACGCTCTGGAAAAGATTTTCCAGCCCTTCACCCAGCAGGATTCCATCAGGGATACTTTTTTACACCACGGCAACGGTTTAGGATTGGCTATTTGTCGCCAATTAGCTATACGTATGGGCGGCTCACTGGAAGTGGAAAGCACAGTAGGCCAAGGCAGCCGATTTACACTCTATTTGGAGAACGTACCCTATCAACATGGGGGGCATAGGATTGAAAATAATACTCCTCCTGTTCTCCCGGTAGAGGAAGAATTGAAAATCCCACGGGATATTTTGCTGGTGGATGATGTTCCCTTGAATCTGTCCTTGCTTTCATTGATGCTCAAAAATCTGGGCGCTCATCCAAGATTAGCTGATTCCGGCACCAGTGCGTTGAGTGAGCTTGAGCAGTTCACCCCGGAGATCATTTTGACGGATATCTGGATGCCTGATATGGACGGCTGTCAGCTTGCAAGAAGTATTCGGAAAAAGAAAAAATTTAAGCACACTCGGATCGTCGCCGTTACGGCGGATACGGAAGTGCACGTTAATTTTGATATGGGTGCTTTTGATGCGGTATTGCTCAAGCCCCTCACGGTTTCTAAAATAAAAAGTCTCTTTAGGGACTTGCAGAAAAGAATTGAGTGATTCATCTGCAATAGACGCCTTTCCGGTCGGAGGTGCCTGAGCAGATGAGCCGCTCGTGTAGAACGAAAATTTATGAACCTGTTAATAGATAAAAGTCTTCTCCTGAGGAGAAAGGCTTTGGTTTATACGGTTTTTTGCTTTGCTTTTTTTGCCTGGGTACTCCCTTTGCAAACTGGAGCTCAGTCAGTGGACCTTCCTCAGGGAGCATATCCAAAGGTACCGTATAAAGTTTTGATTCTCTCCGAGCGCACCACGACTCCGGAGGGAGAGCTCAACCCCTGGAGCCTGGTCTTTCGACAGGAGCTCTTCCGGGAACTCAGCGCTCAGTCCGCCATCGTTTTGGAAGAACTCGATATCCCGGCCGGCGTGCGGACCTCGCCCGAGGAGATGGAGAGGCTCTCCGGGATGCTCCGGGCCATGATTCAGGCTCAGAACTACAATCTGGTGGCAGGCATTCTGGATACGCCCTGCCATCTCCTGGCGCAAATATCCGATGACCTCCCTCAAGAGCTGGCGCTGGCCTTCTGCGGTTATGAGGATTGGAGCTCCCGCTTGAAGGAGATGCACTCCAACACGGTCGCCATGACGGTGAAATATATGCCCGTGGAAACGGTGGAGCTGGGTTTGAAAATGCTCCCCGATGCCCGGGAAATCCTTTTTATCTCGAGTGAATCTTCCGTCTCCACTGCGGTTCAAAATCTGGTTGGCCCTGAGACCCCGTTCAAGGAGTGTAAAATATCCTTCCTGCAAAGTGGTGGCAAAACGAGGCAGGATATTTTGCAGGCGATCACTCAGTTACCCGCTCAATCTTTTGTCGTGCTGGGTTCTCTGAGCGCTGCCGACAAGGCTTCACTCGGAACCGCTGAAACGCTGATCAGAGCCGTGAGGGAACAGGAGGCTTCCAAACCTTGCTTTGTCACGACCCTCATACCGATTCATTTCGGAGCCGTCGGAGGGTACGGCGTTGGCGCCAAAGAGTTCGCCAAAGAAACCGCGGAGCTCATCAAAACGGTGATGAGCCAGAAGAGTGCCGTCACTGTGCCGGCCGTCAACCTCACCCCCATCCCCACGGTGGATATTTCCACGGCTCTGAAATTCAATCTGGAAACGGACCTCCTGCCGGCGGATACGAAGAAGTTGTTTGAACCTTTGCCTTCCTGGAATCCGAGCACCCGTACTCTCATCCTGGCTCTTACCTTGAGCGTTCTCTCTTTGGCCTCCATGTTTGGAATGCTGATCTTCTACAAGCGCCATCGCCATTTTACCCGCCAGACAATGGCTATTTTTAATGAGCTCCCGGTACGGGTGAGCGTGCTCGACCGCGAGAATAATCTTCTCTTTTTCCAGATGGAGCGTGGTCAGCGAAGTCCCTCCGGCTCCAAGTACCCGAAGTTATGCGACTTCAAGGCCATTGACCCGGCGCAGGTGAAGAATACCGTGGCATGGGTGTTGCAGACTAAAGAGCAGACTACGGTACGCTATGAGGAAGAGGATAAAAAGTGGATCGTATCCTGTTCGCCTCTTGAAAAAAATGTTTTTGGCACCGATGCTATCGTGGCCGTTTCCCATGATGTCAGCGAGATTGAAAAGGAGCGCAGCAGGGCCGAGAAATTAGCCGAGCAGCATCGGATCATTCTCGAAGTCATCGATGACGGCCTCATCATGACCGATATTGAGGGGAATATCATGCTCATGAACCCGCTGGCCTGCCGCCTGACCGGTTTCAAGCGCTCCGAAGCGATGGGCAAAAAGCTCGAAGAGGTTCTGAATCTGGTCGATCATCGGACCGGCAAACGGTTCCCGTCTCCCGCAGCCAAAGCGATTCATGATAAACGCGAGTACTCTCAAAATGAGGATGCGATCCTGATTTCCAGAGAGCGCAACCGTTACCATATTGCCCATGGAGCTTTCCCGGTGGACGGCGATGAAGGCAAATTCGCCGGCGTGGCCATCGTCTTCCGTGATATTACTCAGGAGTATGAAAGAAAGAATCAGGTCATTTCGGCTCTCCAAACCTTTAAACATGCCGCCAGGCTCGCAAGCCTCTCCTCATTCATCTACGACCTGAAGACTCATACCCGGGTCGATGAAAACAGCGAGATCGTCAATTGGGGCTATAAAAACGGCCAACCTCTCGAACCCGAGAAGTGGATTATCCCAGAAGATATGACCAAATTCCAGGAGGGCTGGAACCAGCTTATCCGGGGCCAGATCAACGAGTTCAGGGTTTCTTACCGCTCCAATTACACCGGGAGCCTGCGCTACTATACGATGCTGGCTTCCCTCTTCCAGCAGGAGGACCAGAAAGAGAAGCAGATCTTTGGCGTCATTCAGGACCTGACCCATATCGAAGAGAGTGAGCGTAAGCTCCACGATGCCAGCAGACTTTTCGGCACGATCATGGACCGTCTGCCCTGTTATGTCTATGCTCGGGATATTGATGATGATTTCCGCTATATTCTGGATAACCAGCATATCCGCAACTTCTTCATGGAGCTCGGTGCCGACATTAAAGGCAAAACGATCTATGATCTCCAGGAAACGCTCGCCCAAAATGAATTGTATCAGGTTAGCCTCGACACGGTAGTGGAGGGAAGAGCTTCTGAGCGTACCGGTCTGGTCACCGATAAGCAGGGCCAGGAACACATTTTGAGAATTCTCGAGACCCAGATTGAGCAATCCGACGGACGTCGCCTGCTCCTGGGCGTGGCGGTGGATGTCACCGAGCTCAAAGAGATAAAAAAACGTGAAGGCGAATCCAGAGAGCTCCTGCAGCTTATCCTCGATTACCTGCCGGCCTGCGTTTCGGCCAAAGACGTGCAGAATGATTTCAAGTATATTATCTGGAATAAGGAGTTTGAACGGCATACGGGAGTGAGCGCTAAAGAGGTACTTGGCAAGACTGATTTCGAGATCAACGCCTATCCGGGCTTTGCCGAGGACTTCCGCCGCCTGGATGAAGAGGTGCTCAAGTTCGGTAAGCCAATGCACTTTGTGGTCGATTGTGTCAGCGCCCGTGGCGAGAAGTTGACCTATTACTCCTATAAGATGCCGATGCTCAACCGCGAAAACAAACAGTTGCTCATCGAGCTTAATCTGGATATAAGCCGCGAGAAGAAACTCGAGCGCGACCGCACCGAAATGATCAAACGACTCAGTGACCTGGTCGAGAGCGGCGATATCGTTAATGAGTGTCTGCGCCATATTACTCTGGAAGAGGATTTCGAAAAGGTTATACCCGATATGCTTGGGGTCGTCGGAGAAAATGGCAGTGCTGATCGCTGCTACGTCTATGCTTTTCAGGAAGAAGGGGAGAAGCCGGAGGCGAGGTGTATCTTTGAGTGGACCCGTGCCGACATTGATTGCCTGCCTGTCTCGGCGACACATCAGAACTTGAATTTGAACCAGCTCGCGACGTGGTATCAACTTCTGGAGAAAAAGGAAGAGATCGTCATTCGGGATGCTTCCAACCCGCCTGAAAAGCTCAGGGAAACCTCCGCTCTCCTGCAGGAGAGGGATGTGAAATCAATGATGGTCGCCGGCATCTGGCTGGATGACAAGCTCTGGGGCTTCATCGGATTGGATTTCGTTACGCGAGCCCGTGACCTGAATGAAAATGATCTGCGCACCATTCACAATGCGATCAATCTTTTCCAGTTGGCCTATGAGCGCAATCGCCGCAAAAACGCCCTGGCTGAAGGCTCATTCCGTCAAAAGCAGATTTTTGATAACATCGCCATTCCGATCGCTCTCTTTGATACGAATTGCCAGGTCATTATCGCTAACCCGAGCTACCGTACACTGGTGGCCGAAGAAGGGACCGATTCGGTTTGCAGACAATACATGAGCAAGCTTTGCAGAGACGGCATTCAGATGGGCTGCAACCTGTCTCGCAACGAGGTTGAAGCTCTGGGGAGCTATCAGATGGATATTGTCCGGTACTCGAATCGCGAGTTCGTTGTGAACCTTCAGCCGATTTTTGATCGTCAGGATCGCCTGGCCATGATTTTGGAAACGGCAGTGGATGTGACCGATATCAACGAGGGCAAACGCCGTCTTGAGGCCGCGATGAAAGCCGCTCAGGCTGCCGACCGCGCCAAGAGTTATTTCCTGGCGACCATGAGCCATGAGCTGAGGACTCCGCTCAACGCTGTGATAGGCTTCAGCGAGCTGCTCCAGACGAGCGTCCTGTCGGCCGACAAGCAGAAGGATTACCTCCAATCGATCCACGTGGCCGGTAATGCGCTCCTGAGCCTCATCAATGACGTTTTGGATTTATCCAAGATCGAGGCTGACCAAACCAAAATTACCCCCAGGAAAACGACATTAATCAAATTGCTGGATGAGATTGAGACGATTTTCCAGAAAAAGGCCCAGGCAAAAGGTCTTACGTTGACAATCGACTGTCCGAAGAACCTGCCTCTTCTCTATCTGGATATCCCGCGCCTGCGGCAGGTACTGCTGAACCTGAACGGTAACGCCATCAAGTTTACCAATGAAGGGGGCGTGAATTTACGGGTGGAGTTCACCGAGTTTGATGAACGCTTCGGCGTTTTGACTCTGGCCATGGCTGATACCGGCATCGGCGTCAAGCCTGAGTACCTGGAAAAGATATTTGAACCCTTTGTCCAGCAGGATACGGTGAGGGGAGGTCGCATCTATGAAGGAACCGGTTTGGGCCTTTCCATCTCGCGGCGACTGGTCGAAAAGATGGGCGGCGAGTTGACCCTCGAAAGCGAAGAGGGCAAAGGAAGCGTTTTCACGGTTCGCCTCCCCCGTGTTCAATACGAAAAGCAAAGCCCCGAGTCTGGAGCCGTTCCGGATACCGCTTCCTTGCATGCGGCTCCGCTGCCTGCCTTGCCGGAAGGCTATCAGGTCTTGCTGGTGGACGACGTTAAAATGAATGTACAGGTTCTGTCGGCAGTGCTCAAGAAGCTGGGTCTCTCTTCCAAAACGGCCTCTTCAGGACCGGAAGCCTTGAAGGCCCTCGAGACCTATACTCCGAATCTTGTGATGACCGATGTCTGGATGCCCGGCATGGATGGAACCCAGTTGGCTAAGACCATTCGCCTGGATCGCAGATGGCAATCCGTCAAAATCGTAGCGGTCACGGCCGATACCGAGATTGATAATACCTTTGATGTAAAGTGCTTTGACGATATCTTACTCAAACCACTGACCTTGGATAAGATTTCCGGCCTGCTTCACAAGCTCCACCTGACTGAAGAAGAGCGGCAGAAAGAAAAGCAATAAAGAACCGGGAAGTTCCCGAATCAAGAAGAAAAAATTCAGCCCGGCTGGAAATGTCTCCGACCGGGTTGATTTTTTTACGGCGGTTGCACTGAAAAAGGATGAACCCATCGTTGCTTTGTGCGGAAAAAGAAAATAGACTTTTTCCCCGGAGATGTTCGTATATGGCAAATGAAGATAAAAGAGATTACAATGCAATACTGCATGACAGTAAAGACATGCCCCTGGTGAAGATCATCACCCATGAGGAAAGCATCGCCAGATACGGTGGAAGCAGGATGTACGTTGCCCCTCCGCTTGAGTATGACGCGGTAATGAGAAAGATACCCTTCGGAAAGGTCACAACGGTTGGAGCAATAAGGGAGCATTTATCGAAGAAAAATAATACGGACTTTACCGAGCCGCTGACGGCGGGCCTGTTTATCAACTTTGCGGCATGGGCCAGCCACCAGCGCAGCGAAGACAAAACGCCTTATTGGAGAACGCTCAAATCAAACGGAGAATTGAATCCCAAGTACCCGGGCGGCATCGAAGCGCAAAAAGAAAAACTGGAAGCCGAAGGGTATACGATAGAGAAAAAAGGAAAAACGAAGATGAGATACTTTGTCCGCGACTACCAAAGTTCTCTTTTCGATTTAGACTGAAGATCATCCTTTCTATCGGGGATAAGAAAAAATTCAGCCCGGCCGGGATTGTCTCCGACCGGGCTGTAAATTTAGCCGATTTCCTCTATCCTTCCAGAGCGGCCAGGGTTTCGGGGTCGCGAACGTCCACCCAGCGGCCCTGTATCTGTTGGCCCACCAGATGGAGTTTGTTTTCGTAATGAGCCGCGATGGCGTCGGTCAGTTCATATTCGCCACGGGGAGATTTCTGTAATTTGGCCGTGTACTTGAAAAGAACCGGCTTGAAGATATAGATACCCGCATTGTACCAGACCGGGGCGCCTTCTTTGATCCATCCCTCTTTGCGGAGAGTATCGAGCTGTTCGGCCGAAGGCTTTTCCACCAGACGGTTCAGACAGAAATTTTTATCGAAGAAGAGGAGGCCTCCCTTGGTCACGTCTTCACCCGCTATGACGGTGACCAGTCCCTCGTAGGGCCCGCTGCAGTAGCGCTTGATCATCTGGCTGTAGGTCTCGGGCCGGACCAATATATCCCCGTAGGTCAGGAGAAAATCCTCATTGCCCACGAAATCCCTGGCCAGCTCGGCCGCCTTGCCGGTCCCGTCCAGCCCTGTCTGGCGGACGTATTGGACCGTGATTCCCATCGAGGAGCCGTCGCCAAAATAGTCTTCGATGACTTCGGCCTGCCAGCCGGTGATAATGCAGAAATCGGTGATGCCGTTGCTTTTGAGCCCTTCCACGATATGTCCCAGAATGGGTTTGCCCTGGACCTTGAGCATCGGTTTGGGACAGCTATTAGTGAGGTCGCGCATACGGGTACCTTTGCCCGCAGCCAGAATGACAGCCTTCATCAGAATAAACGAAGTAGATTAAATAACGGTTATCGGAGACAGACAACGGGGGATACCTGCAACTAGAGAAGTATCCCCCAGGGAATAAATAAAGGCCTGTTTATCAGGCGCCGAATTTATCGAGCATTCCGGCGTTGGCCTGGATGTAACGGATGAGATCCTTGGCCGGGAATACTCCCAGAGAGCCCAGGTTCGCGCCCGTGTCGGTGAAACGGTCCAGTTTATCGGAGCCGGAGAACTGAGAGTGAATCAGAACCGGCTGCGGGTGCCAGGAGTGTCCCTTCATCGGAGTCGGGGTCGAGTGGTCGCCGGTGATGGCGATCACGTCGGGCTTCTTCTCCAGGAGGATAGGCAAAGCGGCATCGAAATCTTCAATGGCTTTGACCTTTGCGGCGTAGTTGCCGTCTTCACCGTATTTATCGGTGTATTTAAAGTGAATGAAGAAGAAATCGTATTCATCATACAATTTCTTGTACGTCACAAACTGCTCGGCGATCGTCTGCGGTCCTTCGATCTTCGTCATTCCCACCAGTTGGGCCAGACCCTTATACATCGGATAAACGGCGATGCAGGCCGGCTTCAGATTGTATCTCTGCTCAAAGAGAGGAATCTCGGGCTGATGAGCGATGCCGCGCATGAGGAAACCATTGGCCGGTTTCTCTTTGGCAATGATGGGCAGCGCCTGTTTGTAAAATTCGGTAATCACCTTGGCCGTCTTCTTGGCTTTGGTGCTTTTGGCGTCTTTGGGTGCGACCGGAGGAATCGGGAAGCCAACCTTCTGAGGATCTGAATCGGTGAGCGGACCTTCCATTCCTTTACCGCGCAGGACCACCACGAAACGGTGCTCTTTACCCGGCTGAATGATCACTTCCACATCGCCGATCTTCTTGATCTTGGCGCTCAGCATTGCGCAGAGTTTTTCGCATGTCTCGGTCGGTATCCGGCCCGCGCGGCGATCGGTCACGATTCCATCCGCATCGAGCGTGCAGAAATTGGCACGGGCGGCCACGTCTCCGGCCTTGAGCTCAATGCCCAGACCCAGAGCCTCAATGACGCCGCGGCCCACTTCGAACTCCAGCGGGTCATAGCCAAATAAACCGAGGTGACCTGGACCACTGCCCGGGGTGATTCCCGGTGCCACAGGGATCATCCGGCCCTGGGCCGAATCCTTTGCCAAGGCATCCAGATTAGGAGTCTTGGCTGCTTCCAACGGCGTGAGATAATTGTTTCCCTTAACGGCGATGTCTCCGACACCATCCATTACCAGAAGAGCAATTTTACCTTGGGGTTTGCCAGTGAGTTCTTGATACACAGCATCCAGATTCATATTTAATCTTTATCTTAACGAAGTTGCGGCTGAGGGGCTGTTTTTGATCGAAAGCCGTGGGCTCCCACCTCAGCATCGGAGGCTATACTCTCACAAAATCCCTCTCTGGTCAATTGAGTTTTTCTTCCCTCCAAAGTAGTGGCATTCCGGCAGTAATGCACGGGCAAAATCAACTTCGGAAGACATGAATCCTCTTTGCCCCTGAAAAAATTTCGGAACAGACCCGACAATACTCCCGCCTTTGGTGGGCTTTGCTTTTCGAGGCAACACGCATTCTTGATTGACTCTTGCCCCTACGCCGGTATGTGCCGGCGTATGACGTTATTTCAATCTCACTATTCGCCAGAAA
>CAZSTC010000027.1:0-31259 GCA_964609795.1 uncultured Verrucomicrobiota bacterium | reverse complement strand
AGGGATGAGCATGGAGACAGATGAGCACGAATTATTTACAGCCGGATGCGACCCCGATGGGGTCGTGGAAGAATGTGGGGGAATGTGTACCCGGGGTCTTCGACCCCGGGCTAGGGGGATGGGTATGCTCCGCATACCTCAGATTTGCTGCACCCCGGGAGGGGTGCAGGAGATCGATTTGATATCTTTTCAAAAACAAAGTAGAACATAATGAATAAAATTTTATATATTGGATTATGTGCAATGTTACTACTCTTTGGAGTTAGTTGTAAAGGCAGGAAGTATGAGCTTTACAAGACAATAGATGTTGCAATGAATTCAACAAATGTATTTTTTCAACCTAACGTATACAATCCGGATTCTCCAAGGATAGAACTATCTGATTTCATGTCTCAAGAAATTAGAAGTGTGGTTCAATCCTTCAAGGATCCAAGCAAAGTGATTATCAAAAAAAGTAAAGATTTACCTCTTACCGCAATTCCCTTTGTGTTCTGGCTGAACGAAATAGGTTTTTATTGGAGGGGATCTTGCATTTGTATTAGAAGCGAAGACTATGAAGAATATTATTTTGTTGAATCTTATATTTTAGATGATTTAAGGAAAATAGTATTTCCTACAGGGGTAATGCCATTAGAGGAAATTCCACGGTATAAGTGGGAAAATGCTTTTGAAGAAATCGAGAATAAGTATAAATAATAATTTTTATAAATTAAATAAATATGAATTTATATTCTTTCAAGAATGAATTTTGATAGAAAAACTGGCTGAAACCTGATAGCTGAGCTGGATGACAAATCGACTAATGCTTTGGTGCGCTCCTATAAAGAACCACGAATGGACACCAATGGCCACGAATAGAGAAGGAGCAGAGAACCACGGATAGACACGGATAAACACAGATGCTTTGGGTTGGGTGGTTCAAAAGGCTGATCGGGATAAGACCGCAAGACTCAGGTCATAGTGGAAAACACTTCAACGCGCACCCGTATCGTTCCGGAAAACGGCTCACAAATTCGCGGGAATCTGCGTAATCTGCGGTTTGAGGGGAGTCGTTACTTTTTCAGGTCGTCTTCTTTTCGCAAGATATCCCGGATGGTGATCTTTTCGGAGGCTTCCTGGACGGTTGCCTGTATGGCGCGATAGACCTCGACGGCGGCCTGAGCCCCGGGGGTGCTGCTCTGAGAGAGCTCATTGCGTCCCTGGCAGAAGGCCGAAAGAATCCGATGGCAGGAGAGTTTATCGAGCGGCAGGCACGGCAGGAATTGCTCGTGGTCAGATTGGACCGCCAGGCCCGTATTGACGAACTGCCTGAGCACCTCCTGCACCAGACTGCCCGGGAGGAACAGGGCATCGCCGAGCTCCTTAACCGTGTAGGGCGTCTCACCGCGGTCAAAGCGTTTGCCCATCGCCGTCATGATTCGCAGAGCGGCCAGCTCCTTATCTTTCTGGCCGATGGTCTTGGTAAATTTGTGCTGAACGTAGAATTTGCGATTCTGCCAGGTAAAGGCGACCTGGCACCCCATGAGCACCAGCATCCAGGAGAGGTAGAGGCCCAGGAGGAGAATTGGAATCGCCGCCAGGAAGCCGTACATCTTGCTGTATGAAACCACGCTGGAAGCATAGATGATGCTGTACATCGAGTTGAACTGCCAGAGCACTCCGGTAAAGGTGCCGCCCAGAAGCGCGGAGCTCCAATTCACCTGGGTGCTGGGCATGAAATAATAGAGCAGCGTAAAGCCGACAATCATCAGGGCCCAGGGCAGACCGCGTAAAAGGACCTCTTTGTAGAAGAGATCGCCCACGCCGGGAATGATGCCGAATATTTTTTGCAGATATCCTATCTTCGCCGTCCCGAAGAGACTCAGGGCAACGAAGATCAGGAGCGGTCCCAGCGAGATGACCCCCCAATAGGAGAGAATGCGCATACTCCATCCCCGCGGCCGGGTCACCCTCCAGATATCGTTAAAGGCATCTTCGACTTTGGTTAGAAGAAGAATCGCCACGGCGATGAGGGAGACGAAACCGGTCACGCCCAGCGCGCCGCCGCGGACGTTGCTCACCAGAGAATTGATATATTGGGCGACCTTGTTCTGATCGAGCTGATCCTCCGAGAAACTCTCCTGCATCACCTCTTCTTTGCCCAGGAGGTTGAGCTGAGGTACCAGGAAGGAGATGGCCTTATTCGTAAACTCCACGATCTGCTGCTCGCCGCTCTGGGTCTTGAGCAGACTGGCCGAGATGGAAATAACGAGGGCCAGGATCGGTACCAGCGCCAGGATGGTCGCATAGGAGAGGGCCGAAGAGCGCACGAAACAGCGGCTCTTGGTGAATCCGCGATAGACCATGAGCCAGAAATAGAGAATGCGTCTCCAGAGGGATTTGCCCTGGGAGGAGTAATCCATGGGGTTCTCATTTTCCTGCATGAGGTTCATCGCCTCGCGGTGGAAGCGGTTGCAGAAATTCAGCGTTTGGAAAAGGTGTTTTTTCATGGCATGGGTTTGTCAGTGCCTTTGCAGGGTTCTCGATGGGCGAGGATCAGCCTGAATTTGCCCGAGGGCTCACAGGCGATGTAATCGGTCTCCTTGAATTCCAGGTTGAAATCCCAACCCAGGAAGGTGGAGAGATTGCCGTTAATGAGGCGCTTCTCCAGATCCGAGAGCGGCCCCTTGTCGTTGCGCAGATAGTAATCCAGGCGCCAGTTGCGGGGATTCTCCGGCGATTGAATGAGCTGGTAGTGGAGGATTTTCTGCGAAACCGTGATGGCGTCATCGATCCAGGCAACCGGGACGCATTCGCCCGTGCGCGTGAAGGCGGCATCTTTGAGGCGGCCCATCAGGCGGTAGCGGTCCTCGCGTTTGCAGAGCAGGTCGCCGATGCGGTAGCGCAAGAGCGGCATGTAGGGGTTGGTGAGCGTCGTGACCACGCATTCTTTCAGGGCGTCATCGCAGAGCAGCGGCAGGAATTCCAAGAAGGCGTTTTCATTGACCACTTTCACGAGGCCCGCTTCATCCTCCATCAGGAGGTGCCCGGTCTCAGTGGAGCCGTAGAGATTATAGACCGGCACGGAAAAGACCTCGTGCATGTAGCGGCGATGGGCGCGGCTCAGATACTCGTAGGACGAGACGATATATTTAAGAGAGGGGATGCAGATATTCTGCTTGCGGCAGTAATCGGCAAAGAGCGTCCCGTAAACCGGGTCGACATCCAGGAAGACCGGTTTGAATTCGAGCGTCTCTTCGAGCATCTGCTTTTTCACCTCATCGGTCCAGAGAAAGGGATGCTTGGAGAGATTGACGAAGAGGATCCGGCCCAGTGTGCGAGCTTCGCAGGAGGGCACACCGGTGAAGGAGACGTCGTTATTGCAGGCCGGCGAAACGATGTTGACCCTGCGCGGAGGCATGGGTGCATTGTCGTAAAGGGGGTCCGGCTCGAAGGTGCTCAGTATCCGCTGGTTCAGGCTCAGAGCCCGCGCTTCCTGCCTGGCCCACCAGCCTTCGGGCAGGATGAGCTCCACCGATTCTTCGGTCGTGCCCGAGGTGCGTTCGATCTCGACTTTCTGCTGAGTCACCATCTCGGTAAGCTCTTCGCGCGTGAAGCCGAAGCTCTCCGGGAAACGCTCCCGCAGGTCGGTCTTCCGGACAAAAGGTATCTCTTCCCAGGCCTCTTCCAGATTTTGCTCAGAGGCATTATCCAGGAGCTTTTCCACGGTTTCCTGGTAGCGCGGCACTTTGCTGAGAATCGCCAGTTGAGAGATAGGGAAAGGAGGCTGCATTTGTCTTTGGGGCTAGAGGGCTGGTTTAAAGTTCATTTCCTTGACCATGAAGGAGAGCGTGTCGGCCGCTTCCTGGATGATCTTGGTAGTCGGTTTACCGGCTCCGTGGCCTGCGCTGGTCTCGATGCGGATCAGGACCGGTTTGGGCGAAGTCTGGGCCGCCTGGAGTGCTGCGGCGAACTTGAAGGAATGGGCCGGCACCACGCGGTCATCATGGTCGCCGGTCGTCACCATCGTGGAAGGGTAGGCGGTCCCTTTTTTCAAATTATGGAGAGGCGAGTAGGCATAGAGAGCCCGGAACTCGTCTTCATTCTCCGCCAGGCCGTAATCCGAATGCCAGGCCCAGCCGATCGTGAAGAGATGATAGCGCAGCATATCCATGACGCCTACCTGTGGCAAGGCCACCGCGAAGAGCTCAGGCCGCTGGGTCATGCAGGCGCCGATGAGGAGCCCGCCATTGCTGCCGCCCTGAATCGCCAGGCGTTGGCTGGAGGTATATTTCTGGGCGATGAGCCACTCCGCCGCCGCGATAAAGTCGTCAAACACGTTCTGCTTGCGCAGTTTGATTCCCTGCTGGTGCCACTCCTCGCCGTATTCGCCGCCGCCGCGCAGGTTCGCTTCTGCCAGGACGCCGCCCATTTCCAGCCAGACCGCGCGCGTTACCGAGAAGCCCGGGCGAATGCTGATATTGAAGCCGCCGTAGCCATAGAGCAGTGTCGGGTTCTCTCCGTTGAGGGTGAGCCCCTTCTTGTGCGTGATGAACATGGGGATGAGTGTGCCGTCTTTGCTCGGGTAGAAAACCTGTTTGGTTTCATATTGGGAGCTCTGGAAATCAACGGTCGGTTTCTTGAAAAGAGTGCTCTGGCCGGACTGCATGTCATAGCGGAAAATCTGGCTCGGCGTGGTCTGGCTGGTGAAGGAGTAGAAAGTCTCGCGGTATTCTTTCTTGCCGCCAAAACCACCCACAGTCCCGATCCCCGGCAGCGTCGCTTCGCGGACGAAGCGGCCTTCCATGTCGAAAATCTTGACCTGTGAACAGGCGTCCTTCATATAGTTGGCCACCAGACGATGATTGACGACGTCGGCCCCGAGCAAGGTCTCCGGTGCCTGAGCGATAACGGTCTTCCAGTTAGCCTTCTCCGGTGCGGCCAGATCCAGAGAGATGACTTTGCCGCGCGGTGCTTCAAAATCGGTGAAGAACCAGAAGCGCGTGCCTTCACTGGCGATGTAGCGGTAATCGGCATCGAATCCGGGCAGAAGCGTCACCGGTTTGGCCTTCGGGTTCGCCAGGTCGATGTAGTAGATCTCTTCCAGGGGAGCGGTGCCGCTGTGGGCAGAGATAACGAGATAGCGGTCATCCTCGGTCACAGTCACCGAGAAATTCAATTTAGCGAAATCGGGCCGGTGATAAACAAGGGTATCCTTTTCCTGGCTCTGGCCCAGCTTGTGGAAATAGATCTTCTGATTCTCGTTGCTGCTCTGGTATTGATTGGCGGCATCGGGTTCATCGTAGCGGCAGTAGTAGAAGCCGCTGCCATCCTTGCGCCAGACGGCGCTCGAGAATTTCACCCAGCGGATATGGTCCGCGGTATCCTCGCGGGTCTCGATATTGCGCACGCGCCACTCTTGCCAGTCTGAGCCCGAGGCGCTCAATCCGTAAGCCAGCCAGCGGGCGTCCTCGCTGATGGAGATGCCCGAGAGCGCCACGGTTCCGTCCTGGGAGAGCTTATTGGGGTCGATCAATTCCTCCAGATCAGCCTCCAGACTCGTCATCGTGTAGAGAACGCTCTGATTCTGGAGCCCGTCGTTTTTATAAATAAAGTAGCGGTCTGCCTGGCGGGTGGGGATTCCGAAGCGCTCATAGTTCCAGAGTTGTGTGAGACGCTCTTTGATTTTTTCCCGCTCCGGGATCGTCTCCAGATAGCCGAAGGTGAGCTTGTTTTGCTCCTGGACCCAGTTTTTCAGAGTTTCCGAATTGTTATCTTCCATCCAGCGGTAGGGGTCCTGGACCTCGACGCCGTGGAAAGTATCCACCTGGTTGGTGGTCGGCGTTTCCGGATATTTCAATTCCACTTGTTCCGCATTGAGAGAGAAGGCAAGAGTCCCGATAAAGGCAGTCATTATTAATTTTTTATTCATAAAGCGCAGGATGTGTAAAATGGTTTTGAGTGTAGGCTAAATTAG
Source organism: uncultured Verrucomicrobiota bacterium (assembly GCA_964609795.1). Lineage (GTDB taxonomy): Bacteria > Verrucomicrobiota > Verrucomicrobiia > Limisphaerales > UBA1412 > UBA1412. The sequence continues at coordinate 25,303 of CAZSTC010000027.1, read as the reverse complement.
TTTGTTCCCGGTTGAATTTTTCCATAGGCGGCATAGTGGGTCTTTAAACCCTGAGCCAGCCACTGTTTTTCGAAATCGGTCTGGACGCTACTGAGTTCTTCAGGCGTTTGAATCGGCACCAGGGCGGGCTCCGCGGCAAAGGCCTCGCGCATCTGCTCGAAATACTCCGGGTGATCCGTGCGGAGGTAGACGGCCCCTTCGGGGCTGAGCGATTTGCGGCAGCTCCGGACGAAATCCGCCTGGACCAGACGGTATTTCTCATGCCGCCGTTTGGGCCAGGGATCAGGAAAATAGAGATGAATAGCGTGAAGGGAACCGGGCTTGACCAGGTATTTCAGGAAGTAGGCCGATTCGATGCGGGAGACTTTGATATTCTCGAGCCCCAGCCGTTCCCGTTTGCGGATAATTTTATTAATCCGGCCCATGAGCCGCTCCACTCCCAGAAAATTGTGTTCGGGATGGAGCAGCGCGTATTCTACCAGGAAGCCTCCGTCGCCGCACCCCAGGTCGAGCTCGATCGGGGCCTGTTTCGGGAAGACGAGGGCCCAGTCCAGAGGATCAATCAGGTTCGTGATCGGTAAAAGCGCTTCGCGGACTTCGGACGCATCTTCGGGGCGCGTCTCGCCCGAAATCCCTTTTTGATAATCCTCAATGGTGTAAACTTTTTCCATTCTTTTCACCAAAATGGGGAGGGGATAGGTCCCGCTCCCCATTTCACGAAAGCTCCCGCTGCTTTAGCGCCAATCCGCCAGGAACTGGGCCAGATCACTGACCGTGGGGCTCTTGGCGGTGCGGACGTAGAAACCGCTGGTGCTGACCGCTGCCATGAGGCTATTGACGTTGTCCAGACCGAGCATCTTGCCCAGGCAGAAGCCTGAATTGAAATGATCGCCGGCACCGGTGCTGATGAGCGGCTTCTCGCAGAAAGGTCCCTGAACCAGGTCCGCTTTGCCGTCGCTTACGGCCAGAGCAAAGGCGACCGGGTGAATCACCAGCGTGTTGATCTTGAGCTCGGATTGAATCTTGATCGCCATGCGGGCCAGACCCTCCGGAGAGTGGTCGCTCGTATCCAGAGAGAGCACTTCGCCGATTTCATAGCCCTCTTTCTCGTTGAGGCCCAGGATTACGTCGAAATATTTCTCGAAGCGGCTAATGAGAGCCAGAGCGCGCTGGATGTCCGCCTTGGAGCGCTTTTCCGGATCGGCCAGGTCGAAGAAGAGCTTACGGCGCTTGCCGCTCAGGGTCGGGCAGATATCCTTCAGGACCACTTCCCAGATTTCGCTCATGAAGGGGAGCATCGTCCAGTTGACGAAGCCGACCAGGTCTGAGTTGGTAAATTTCTCGATGAATTTCTCTTTGCCGTAGCGGGCGACGATGTTCTCCCAGTTCACTTCGCCCAGTTGGGTCATGCGGCCAATGATGAGCTTGCCGTCGTCAAATTCCAGAGCATCGGTTCGCCCGGCATTCGCGATGGAGTGGACATCGCCCTTTTCGGAAAATTCCTTGAAGACCGGGTGAATATCGGGATAGTTCAAGGCCCCCAGATAGGAGAGCTTGATCCCGAACTGCGCAATCGCATTGGCCATGATGGGGCCGTTGCCGCCGAGCTTCACCAGTTGAGGCACCATTTCAAAATTAGTGCTTTTGCCTGCAGCGGCAGAGACGCGGGCGCCAAATTTCTCGATGGTCGGGAGGCGAACAAATTCGGTCGGGTTCACCCTCTTATCTACGACATGAACAATTTCATCAATAAAACCATCCATGCCGATAAAGGCACTCATCTTGGCTGCTGCCGATACATTGGCTTTCAGTAACTCGGCGCACTTCTGACGCCGCTCCGTTGAATTGATCATTTCGTAGCTCATATCATCGAATCAGTGACTTATAAAATATAAAATGCTTTTACCCAATTGTTGGGAAGATAACGCACTCTATCATACCTCCGGAACTCTCTCTTATCCAGAAAAATCGAACACTTTGAAGCCACTTTTGTATTCGCCGGACGCGATTTCAAAAAAAAACCGGCTAAAACCTTTATTCCGGAGAGGGCGAACCGCTTTTTACGCTTGGAAAAAAGGTTCTTCCTGATATATCATCCTCCTCACGTTGAAGAGATCAGCTAGAGTTAAACGAACGACTAAAGAGACCGATATCAGCCTGGAGCTGAATCTGGATGGGTCGGGCAAATCGACCGTGGAGACGGGGATACCTTTCTTCGACCACGCGCTCACCCTCTTTTCCAAGCACTCTCTGGTGGACCTTGAGCTTCACTGCAAGGGAGATATCGAGGTCGATGCCCATCATACGGTGGAGGATTGCGGTCTGGCGCTGGGTCAGGCGTTCCTGGAAGCTCTCGGCGATAAGGCCGGTCTGCGCCGCTACGGCACCGGTTTTGATCCTCGCAACCCCTTTACCGGAGAGGCTTATCTGCCAATGGATGAATGCCTGGTCCGTTGCGTGATCGATTTTGGCGGGCGGCCCTATCTGGTCTACCGCGGCCTGGATGACCAGGCGATGCGCAAGGTGACGCTCCAGGAGCAGAATCAGGATATGTCCTCCTCTTTCCGCTTCGGTCTGGCCCGGGAGTTTTTCCAGGCATTTACCAACGAAGCGCGGTGCAATCTTCATCTGGAGCTTCTCTATGGTCAAGAGCCGCACCATATTGTGGAGGGTCTTTTCAAGGCCTGGGCCCGTGCCGTCGACTCCGCCTGTCAGCGTGATCCGCGCCGGGGCAGCGACTTGCCCACCACCAAAGGAAAGCTCTGATTCGAGAAAAACAGCACTGTATCCACGCTAAAGTGAATAAACCAACCCAAGAAAGCGTCAAAAGGTATGACTGGAGAAGTTGAGTATGCTTCGCTAGGTGATGCTGAGCTGATCCGTCTCTCTCAGGAAGGCGATCAAGCCGCTTTCGGAGAGTTGGTCAGGCGCCATCGCGACAGGGTCTATGGGCAGGTTTATAAAATGCTCTCCAGCCCTGATGAAGCATTGGATCTTTCTCAAGATGTGTGGGTAAAGGCTTGGACGCGTCTTTACCAGTTCCAGGGGGATTCCCCCTTCACGACCTGGATCACCCGGATCGCGATCAACGTCTGCCTGGATTATCACCGCAAAAGGCAAAGACGCCCGGCGGAGGATTCCATTGAAGAATTGACCGAAAAATCCGGCGAAGGCAGTTGGACCCCGGTGGTGGAGACGGACCCGCATCAGGAACTCGACCAGGCAGAGCGTAAAGCTCTGATCCTGGAAGCTCTGGATGAATTATCCGAAGAGCAGAGAACTGTCCTGGAGCACATGTACGTGAAGCAGCTGGAGTATAAAGAGATTGCTCAGGAAATGGGCTGCTCCATCGGAACAGTGATGTCCCGGCTCTTTTACGGAAAAAAAGCTTTAGGGAAGAAGATTAAGAGTATTTTGGAAAAACGCGGCATGAATATTGAGGATGTCCTATGAGCCCCTTGAATGAAAAAGAAATAGAGAAAATCGTTCGCTTATCTGACGGGCGCCTGAGCCCTCAGGAAATCGACGATCTTGAAGCATTATTGAATGCAGATGGGGAGCTGGCAGAGGAATATCTCGAGCAGAAGCAGGTTTCGGCGCTCATGAAGAGCGTTTTCGAAGCTGAGCCGATGCCGGTCCCCGTGACGCAGGAGGTTTACTGGGCGGGTATCGCGCAGAAATTGAACCCCACTGCAGCAGAAAAAGAAACTTCGCAAAACGTGCCTCAGAAGGTCGAGCTCTGGCGCCGCCTGGCGCATGCTCGCCGTTTCTGGGCTCCGGCTATGGCCGCCAGCCTCGTGATGGGCTTTCTGTTTTTCTACGAAAGCGGTCAACAGGGGCGGCAATCCTCGTATGGTTCGAGCTACAACGAAGTGGAGACCAGTGCGGGAGTTTCCGCCACGACTTTGGAGAGCGACACGATCTGCATCGAATGGATCACCTACAGTAACCCTTTGCAGGATTTTACATCAGAGACTTAATTTTTTGGAACAATTGAAAATGAATATATTTTGGGTCAAGCTTTGTCGGAGGCTCGCTGTCTTCGTCCTGGGAACGCTGCTTTTATGCGGTTCAACCTATTTCTCGAATCTTTTTGCCGAGGAGCCTAAAGATGCCCAGAAAGCCAAACAGCCTCAAGAGGAGAAAAATATTAATCCGGTCTTTCCTCTCAAGTTGCAGTTGATCTGGGGGACGGATACCAACATCAATGATGTTGAGCATCTCAAGGGCAAGTTCAAAGAGGTGCACCCCGCCGTCAAGAAGCGGCTGGGTGAATTCTTGAAGTGGAACTACTATTACGAGATCAGCTCCAAAAAGGTCGATCTGAAAGAGCCCAAAGAGTATTCGGTCGTCATGAGCAAACATTGCGAAATCAAAATCAGCAAAGTTGAAGATGAAGTCGTGGAAGTGAAACTCTTTGGAAAAGATAAAATGGTGGTCAAAAAGAAAGCCAGGATCACCCCTAAAAAGCCTCAATCCATTGCCGGTAAAACCGAATCCACAGCCGAGTTCTGGTGTGTCCTGATCAGTGTTGACGACGACCCTACGGGCGAAAAAGAAGCAGCCCTCAAAAAAGAATTAGAGCTCAAAGAACAGCAAAAAGAAAAAGGTCAGGCACCGGTAAACCCGGAAGAAAAGAAGTAGCCTCTCTCTTTTTATTTATCTCAAGAAGATAGAAAAAAGGGCCTTTTATTTGAGGGACATACTCAAATCTTCTTGCCAGATATGGACCTGTGTGCTATCAATCACACAGGTTCTTTTTTTAGGAACAAAGCCTGGTTATGAAAATTGCAGATAAAGAGATAAATGGTACTTTGGTAGTATCAGTGGATGGGCGCCTGACGGCTGCCACTGAAGGGCTCTTTAAATCTGAGATGAGCGGGCTCCTCACCAAATCGGACAAGATTGTTTTTGATTGCTCCACTCTGGAATATCTGGATAGTACCGGGCTGGGGCTGATTGTGAGGTTTTACAAGGATTTTAAAGCTCGCGGGGGTAAATTTGCCTTGGCCAGTTTACAGTCCAAATCCAAACTGGTTTTTGAGATCACCCGCGCAAATAAAATTTTTGACATCTTTGATTCACTCGACGCAGCGATAGAGTTCCTCAAGAGCGAAACTACTGAAGGATAATAATATTTTTGAGAGACGGATGAGTGAATCCGTAAAAGCAAGACCCCGATGGACCAATTAAGTCCACCGGGGTTTTGCTTTTCCCGCCCCTTGGGAGGCGGCTTCAGGTTTCAGCTATTTCATAAGAGGCCCATGTACATGGGAGGCCACTTTGAGACGCAGGGCGTTCAGGTGAATAAAGCCGCTGGCGTCATCCTGATTGTAGGCCTGAGTCGGGTCGGCTTCCATTGTCGCGATATTCGGATTGTAGAGGCTCAGGGCCGATTTACGTCCGGCGACCATAATGTTGCCCTTGTAAAGTTTCACGCGAACCGTGCCCGATACATTGCGCTGGCTCTCGGTGACCAGTGCCTGGAGGGCTAAGCGCTCGGGTGCATACCAGTAGCCATTGTAGACCAGCTCGGCATATTTGGGGATGAGGCTGTCGCGCAGGTGCATCACTTCGCGGTCCATCGTCAGACTCTCCATCTGGCGGTGGGCGAACATCAGGATGGCTCCACCCGGAGTCTCATAAACGCCGCGGGATTTCATACCCACGTAGCGGTTCTCGACCATATCCACGCGGCCCACACCGTGCTTGCCGCCTAATTTATTCAAAGTCTGCATCACCTTGAGCGGGGTCATCTTCTGGCCGTTGACGGCCACGCAGAGTCCCTTTTCAAAATCCAGCTCCACATATTCGGGTTTGTCGGGCGCATCTTCCGGGGAGACACTGAGCTTGAACATAGCCTTGTTTTCAGGAGAGAAGGCGTCCATCCAGGGGTCTTCCATGATGCCGGCTTCATAAGAGATATGGAGCAGGTTGCGGTCCATGGAGTAGGGCTTCTTGGAGGAAGCTTCCACGGGGATTTTTTTATCGACGCAGTAATCGATCATCTCCTTGCGGCCGGGGAAAGTGGCACGGAAGGATTCATCGCGCCAGGGAGCGATCACCTTCAAATCCGGAGCCAGAGACGCGGCCGTGAGCTCAAAGCGGACCTGGTCGTTACCTTTGCCCGTAGCGCCGTGGGCGACGGCATCCGCACGCTCGGCGCGGGCGATTTCCACCATGCGCTTGGCGATGAGCGGCCGCGCGATGCTGGTGCCCAGATAGTATTGGCCTTCGTAAATCGCACCGGCCTGAACCATCGGGAAGATGAAATCCCGGGCAAATTCCTCGGACAAGTCATCCACGTAAAGCTTGGAGGCTCCTGTGCGCAGAGCTTTTTCCTCCAACCCGTCCAACTCTTCTTCCTGTCCGATATTTGCACAGAAAGCTACCATCTCGGCGCTGTATTTTTCCTTGATCCAGGAAAGTAATACGGAAGTGTCGAGCCCGCCAGAATATGCTAAAACAATTTTCATAGTGCCTCAGTCAAAGCGAGCTCCAGTTAACCGCATTTTGGGCCCGGAGTAAAGGAGAACATCACAGGTGAAACGATAACCGGCCCTCAGCGTTTGAAGCGGTTATTGGTATCCCAGTTGTAGTACTTGAGCTTGAGGCCCATTTCGCGGCAGGTATCCTGAAGCGTTAGGAGGAAGTTATCGCAAGAGGAGACCACACCGCCATTGCCGATCACCAGATCCCGGATAGAAGTGTCGTTGGTGACGGCCATGACCTCTCCATAGCGCAGGTAGAGAATGGCGGCCCGCTCAATGACCTCGTCAGCCGATTTCCGGCTGGATGTGTAGAGAATTTCCAGATTTTCTTCGGAATCGGGGTCACGCTCCGGCTGGAAGCTCTCGGCCCGTCCGTCAAAGACGACCGTGACCGGAGTAGAGGAAGTATCGGCATAGCGCCTCAGGACCTTGATAAGCTCTTCACGGGCGGTCTGGGAATAGCGCTCACTGCCGACGGCCAGGTGTTTCCAGGCGTGCAGCAGGTTGTAACCATCTATGAGAATGCGGACAATCATATCCCCCAACTTTTATATTATGAGGGATTGCGCTTGTTATTGAAAGAGAATTTCGGGCGCTCGGGCACCGGCAACCCCAGTACTTGAAAGGAGGTGCGAAAGTGCATTTTGGCGACCATCGGCAGGGCCTCTTTACCATGCTTGGAGACGAATTCTTTTCCGGCGCCAATGACCTGCACGGCACCTTTGGGGAAGGTGAATTGATATTGATCGCCCATTTTTCTGAGGCGCCTGACGAATTCATCGCGTGCGAGAATGGAGGCGGCCGCCACGACCAGATCGCTCTCGGCTTTATGCATCTGCACCAAGGGCAGGGCACGGCCCAGCTTCATCAGTGCCCGCTCTACGGTGGCAGCGGTGCCGGCAAATTGATCGGAGATCGCCTTCACCGGTGGGGGAACCATTTGTAAGGATTTGCCCAGGAGGTTCTCAATGACGCGTGCATGGCCCCAGGCCAGCACCAGGTTGACCGTCTTCATCTTCGTGTGAAGGCGGTTGTAGGCCTCGTTGCCGATGGCGACCACGTCATAAACCACGCCCTGCGTTGCGCGGATTTTCTGAGCCAGAAGGGAAATCTGCTGATCGTTTTTGATGTTTTTACTGTCCTGAACGCCCAGGTCTTTCCAGGAGCGCAAAGCCGCTTCATTGGCATAGACACCGGCCACGCAGAGGGGGCCGAAGAAGTCGCCCTTGCCGCTTTCATCCACGCCGATGCGCGGGAGGTAGCGCTCGGGCTCGAGCTCTTCTTCGTAGCCGATGCGGGCCTCCTGGAGGACTTCGGGCTCGAGAGTGAACTCGATAAATTCTGCCGTACGCTTGCCTTGGATAACCAGTTTCAAGCTTTTATAAAGAACGATATTGAGGCCTTCCTGCCGTCCTGCGCAGGTTGCATAAGCGACCTCATAGGGCTCATAGTTGCCCTGTCGCAGCAGCGTCTCCAGGCGCGCTGCCTGCGGCTCGGTCAGCTTGCAGCTATAGAGGTTTTGCGGCTGGGTCATTGAGCAGGAGAGGGTAGTGGGTGAATTAATCCAGGTTGATCGGTGCAGGCGCGGTTGCTGAGCCGGCCCAGAGTTGGGCTGCGGCCTCGCGGTCTGCAAAGATGGAGCAATTGGGATGATTGCGCAGCCAGGAAGCCGGCGTATCGGCTGAGGGCTCGGCGGTGAGAATGCGCTTCAGGACTCCGGCCTTGTATTTGCCTGTTGCCAGGAGCCAGATTTCCCGTGATTGCAGAATCCGGTTCATCCCCAGGGTCACGCCCCAGGTGGGCACCCGGTCGTGCTCCAGATAATAGCGTGCGGCATTGATGGAGGATTGGGTCAGATTCATTTTGCGCGTAGGCGAATCGGGCATCGAGCCCGGCTCATTCATTCCCAGATGCCCGTTGGTGCCCACACCCAAAAGGGTCAGGTCCATCGGCTCTTCAAAAAGCGCATCATAGCGGGCGATTTCGGCCTCCAGATCGGGCGCATTGGGCTCGATACATTGGAAGTGCCCGGCCGGGAAATCCACCCAGTTCAGGAGATTGCGCCGGATCACGTTCTGGGAGCGGCCCGGGTCAGCGGAGTCCAGTCCGCCGAATTCATCCAAGAGGAACGCCTCCATGTCGCGCAGGCAGACCTGGCCTTCATGGTAGTAGTCGATCATCTTCTGGTAGAGCGGCTCGGGCGTTTTGCCATCGACCAGGCAGACGCGCAGCTCGGTATTATCCCAGATTTTCTTGGTCCAGAGCGTGGCGGCAGCTTCCGCCAGCCCGTCGGCAGTGTCAAAAACAAACAGGTTCACGGTATAAAGTCTCTTTTATCAGGTTGATTTTTCTAGAATAAGCTCCCTGCAGCGATACCGATGACGGAGATGGGACCCTGGTCTTCGAGTCCTTCGGTCGCTTTATCGAGTTTCTGCATGGTCAGCTTGGCGTTCTTGTAGAGGGAGGCGTCGTTGACGATGCGTCCGGCGGTTCCTTCGCCCGTGTTGACCTTCTGCATAATCTCCCGCAGTTGGGAGAGAGAATCGCGCATCTCGACATAAACGGCGTCATCGGTCAGGAGTTTCCCCACTGAGCCGCGGCCCTGCTGGATATCGGTGACCATCCACTTGGCCTGAGAGGCGATGGAGCGTGCGTCCCCGATGGCGACCTCCAGATTGGTGAGGGTCGTCATGGCGGTGCCGTACATCTCGCCTTCCATCATCATCTTGCCAATGGAGCCTTTGCCCTCGGAGATGGCTGCGGTGATGTTCTCCATATTGACCAGGATCGGACCGATGGAGGAGAGGGAGTCCTGGTTCTCCTTAATAAAATCGGTGAAGGGGCTCATCATGCTGGTGAGGCTGTCGGAGCTGAAGTTGCGGGTCAGCTCGTCGATGCCGTCAATGACTCCGTCGAGCTTGGTCATGAGCATACTCAAATCCTGCTGCTCCTTGCTCAGAAGCATCGCCCCATCCTGGATTGGCTCTCCGCTGTCGGCAAAATCGATGCTGACATAATTCTGGCCCATCATCCCCAGAAATTTGATTGTCGCGACGCTCTCGGTGGTGATGCCGGTATTCTTCTTGATCTTCATGGAGACCAATACGCCGCCCTCTTTGAGCTTAATGGAGGAGACGTTGCCGACATTGACGCCGGCCACCTTGACCGGATCGCCTTTTTTCAAATCCATGACGTTTTTGAACTTGGTCTGGACGAGCACACCGGATTTGAGGGGCTCCAGTCCGCCGATCAGTTCCATCATCAAAACACCGACCAGGAGAATCAGGAGAAAAAAGATTCCCAGCCGAACTTCCAGTTTAGTCTTATTCATAATCAGATTTAATTTTTTTAATTTTATAGTTAGCAGTTAAAAAGTTTTTAAGGGGCGCATCCTCTTCGCGGGTCGAGGTCTGACAAGCCTTAATTTCGTCAGGCGTGCCGATTTTCGAGAGAGAGCCATCAAGCAGGATGGCGATCCGGTCGGCGATTTCAAAGGCCAGATCCCGGTCGTGCGTGACCAATACCGAGGTTTGGGAGAGGAGCGCGCGTGCACGGCGGATTTCATTGACCACCGTTCGCGCCATGAGGGGATCAAGCTCCGCCGTGGGCTCATCATAAAGGATGACTTTGGGCTCCATGACGATGGCCCGGGCGATTGCGACCCGCTTTTTCATGCCGCCCGAGAGCTCGTAGGGATACTTGGCCGCATCGGCCTGGTTCAAATTGAGATGAGATAATTGCTCTGAGACAATTTGCCGGATTTCTTCCCCCGGTTTCAAGCGATGCTCAGAGAGGTAAAGGGAGACGTTCTCTTCCACGGAGAGCGAGTTCAGGAGTCCGCTGTTCTGGAAGACCATGGCCATGCGGATTTTCTCATGCAGCGAGCTGGAGAGCGGCGACATGCCGTTAATCAGCACCTGTCCGCGGTCCGGCTCCAGGAGCCCAATGAGGTGATTGAGCAGCACCGTTTTGCCGGCCCCGCTTGGACCCATAATCACAAAAATCTCGCCCGGTTTGATTTCAAAGGAGATATCCTTGAGCACCGGGGCTCCCTCGAAGGATTTGCACAGACCGCGAACACTGATGGCGACCCCTTCACGTTTTGAAGGTGGGATTGCTTGGTTGAGAGGGTTGTCGATGTTCATGCGCTCTTAGAAGAAAAGAATTAGTCGGGTGAGAATATAATCGAGAATGAGGACCGCAGCGATGGAGTTCACGACCGATTTGGTGACGCTGCGCCCGATGCCGCGGGGTCCGCCGCGGGTGATCAACCCCTGATGGCAGGAGATGATCCCGATAGCCAGGGCAAAGACGACGCTCTTAAAAACACCTTCAAAAATCTCCTGAGCATCCACACCGGCTTTGAGGCTCGCCAGGTAGCCCTCCACGGTGACTGCGGCGCTTTGATTCATAACGCTCACGGCCAGACCGCCCACCCAGCCGACCAGTATTGAAAATAGAACCAGCATCGGCAGAGCAATGCAGATCGCGACAATTCTCGGCATCACCAGGTAGGAGACCGGGTTGATATTCATGGTCTGGAGTGCGTCAATTTCGTGATAAACCTTCATGGAACCGATCTCGGCGGTTATGGACGAGCCGATGCGCCCGATAATGAGAACGGCCATCATGACCGGTGCGAGCTCCTTGCACATGGCCAGGCCGATGACTTCGCCCACGATGCCGGTGACTCCGTGCGCCGTCATCTGAGGCGCCACCTGCAGGGCCAGAATCCCTCCGATAAAGAAGGAGAGAATGCCCGCCATCATCAGGCTGGCATTGCCCATCTCAAAGAGCTGATCCAGAATTTTACGCGCCTGCCTGGGTGCGTTCCTGAGCTCAGCCAGAGTCTTTAATAGTAAAATGAGTATTTCTCCCAGGTTTTGAAACATGGTTAGCGTCCCTTAATGTTTGATTGAGAGTCTTCTTCTGCTACGGGTGTTACGACCGGCGGCGTGGAGGCCTCTTCCTGCTTCCGTTTGGCTTCTCTTTTGCGCGCCTCCTGCACCCGGCGTTTGTCCTGTGAATAGAAAAAGCGCCAGTAGTTGCCGTACTCCTCATCCTTGACCCGTTCCACGAGCCCGAAAAGCCCTGACCAGCGTTTCTGCTCAGGCGTTTTTTCGTGGCGATAGAGGTTCCAGAAAAGCGATTCTTTGAGCTCCTCTTTTTTCGCGTTTTCTTCCAGGCTCCAGAGGCTGACCAGAGGAGTCCAATTGCGCTGAATGCTCTTGTTGTTGGGGAAGAACGGCTCAAAGGGAGAGAGGAAGCTCAGCTTGTAATTATCCTCCGTATCGAGTCGTGCGGTAAAGAGCGGCCATAGATCGGTGCGCCGGTATTTTTCATCGTAGGCTTCGTATTTCTCGGCGACGTCCGAGTAAAGGTAATAGAAGAGGCGTTCGCGTTGGCTGTGAACCTTGTCGCCTTGGTAGACTGTCTTTTTCCAGGTGGGCCAGAGGATGAAATCGCGCTCTTGATTAGGGCTGTGCGAGAAGCTGAAAAACGGGAACACGCGGTCGGTCGTTTTCCCCTCGCCGCGGGCAAAGACAAAGAAAGGATAGGGCATTCCCCACTCGCGGTATTTCTTCTCGCGGTCATCGGCCCAGTTGAAGAGAGGCCAGAGAATGACCGAGTGGTCGCGGTTGGGTGAGCGTGTCTGCGCATAGAAGGGGAGCACTCCGTAAAATTCGGAGGGATTCTCAGTGCCGATGCCCGTCTTCTGATGCAGCCCGATGGGCCAGAGGTAAAACTCCTTGGTGTGGCCCGGCGAAACGAACTCGTCTCCCCAGACATCGGTGGCCATTCCGACCTCTTTTTCCTCCTGACCGATCAGGGGCCAGAGTTGCCAGCCGTTGAGGTTAAAATCGCCCCGGCGCAGATGGAAGAAGGGAAAAAGATAGTTCCAGGTGGTGACATCCTTTTTGCGGGTCTTCACGTAAAGGGGCATCATAACGAAATCGACTTCATCTTTCCACATCCGGTGCTGAACCTTCCCGTAAAACGGCAGGAGCGCCCAGTAGTTATCTTCGGGGATTTCGGAGCGCTGCTGCATGTAAAAAGGGAATAAGGTGAAGCGGCGCGTCATCTGGTCTTCAGCGTTAGCGCCTCCGGCCCAGTTGAATATCTGGAAAATATGAACCCGGTATTCTCTGCCGTAGCGATCCGCGCCCCAGAGCGGATAGAGGAAATCCATCTCCACAGTATCCAGGTCTTCGTTACGCTCGACCGAGAAAATGGGAGGAAAGAAAGTATATCGGGAGAGGTCTCCCTCCGTGTACTCATATTGGCGGTAAACCAGAGGGCCGTAGGGCTGGTAATCGTGCTGCAGGGTGAAGCTGACTGAATAATCCGGAAAGAGTGAAGGGGTCAGCTCCGTAGTCTCTGAAGCTGGTTGGGTGAGCTCGGAGAATTTCGAAAAAAGTCCTTGAGCCGGAAGGGAAAAGGAGCTTGCGATACAGAGGAAAGCCGCCAGCGCCCAAGCCGGGAAAACCGACCCGGGTAATGAACGGCGCAACCCCGGAGGGTTGTTCTTCTGACGTTGCTTTTGCCGGGGGTTCACAACTTTTCTACAAAGCACTCGGGGAAGTTTAACTTCCTTATCTTCAAGTTCAAGCGCAATCTAAAATCTTTCAACTCTTTGAAAAATTTTCCAAAAATATGCTGCCTATTTCTGTTGCGCAGGAAGAGCTCTCTCTCTCGGCCTTCCGGAGTGCCGGAGCGGGAAAAGAGTTACCATTCTGCGCCGCCTGTGTGATAGTAATGAAAAGAGGCCCTGAAAACGAGCTTTTTTACACCGGATTTGAGGTTGACCTGCGAAAGGCACCCTGATACTTTGAGTACGGTCTTTTTGAAAAATTTTTAAATAGTTGAGGAAACCTGTATGATTCTCCGTGATGCACTGAAACGCTTTGAAGCCGAGCTTGAACAAGCAGGGGTCAGCTCCCCGAGCACCAATGCGGAATGGATCGCCAGCGCCGCGCTGGGGATGGGCCGCATGGAGCTCGTGTTGAGAGCCGCCGGGGGTGTACTCGCCCTCACGCCCGAGCAGATTGAAGAAATCAGGAAGCTGATCCGCCGCCGGGCAGCTCGGGAGCCGTTGCAATACATTCTGGAATCGGCCTCTTTTTGCGGCATTGAGGTCAAGGTGGCCCCCGGGGTCCTGGTTCCGCGTCCGGAAACCGAGCTTCTGGCTGAGACCGGCTGGAAATTTCTCAAAACACGCACCCGGCCGACCGCCCTGGATTACTGCAGCGGCTCGGGCTGCATCGCCCTGAGTCTGGCGGTCTATGCGCGTGAAGCCCGTATCTGGGGTGTGGAAATTTCTGTGGATGCGTTGCGGATCGCCTGGGCCAATGCAAAGCGCTACGACCTGGACGGCAGAATCCGCATTATGGAGGGTGATTCCCTTCAGGCAGCGCGCGAGGGGGCTCCTTTTGACCTCATTATCTCTAATCCGCCCTACATCCCCAGCGCTGAAATCGACACCTTGGAGCCGGAAGTGAGCCGACACGAGCCGCGCATGGCGCTGGATGGCGGCCCGGACGGGTTGCACTTTTATCGGATGCTGGCCAAAGAAAGCCCCGAGTTTCTGAAAGACGATGGAGAGCTGATGGCGGAGTTCGGAGACGGACAGTTTAAAGGGATTGAAAAGATTTTCCGCTCAGCCGGCTGGAAGAATATTCGCGCCGAGAAGGATTATTCAGACAAGGAGCGCTTTTTCGTAGCGAAGTTTCACTGAGCCCAAGGGCATTTCCTCGGTCAGCCTTCAGTCACCTTGGGTAGACCCAGGCGGCGGATGCGCATCAGCTCGTCCCATCGGTTCAGCCGCAGCCGCAGAAAGTGGCGGAGCATCCAGAAGAAGGAGCGCTTCTGCAGATGCTTAAAGCGGGCACGTTCCCGGCGAAGGTGTTCCCGTTTGGCGCGGCAATCCTTGAAAACGGCCCAGACCGTATTCCGGAAAAAGGAGAAGCGCCTCAGGAAAAGGCTCCCGGCAAGCCCCTCGGCGATCAGCCAGCCGCATTGCATGAGGAAGAGCAGGCGGCTCCAGAATCCGCTTATTTTCAGGAAGACCCAGAGGTGATTGCGGTTGGCGTGGAAGCGCTTGAAATCGCTGGTACGCAGCTCCACCATTTTATCTCCGCCGGAAGCGTTGACCGCAGCCGAGCCGCGATGATGCAGAGTGGCTTCGCGCAGAGCCCAGCAGGTGCCGCCCGAGAGCCAGACACGCCAGGAGAGGTCCAGTTCATCGGCATACATGAAGAACTCTTCATCGAAGCCGCCCAGCCGCTCAAATTCACTCCGCAGGATCAGATAGGAGCACCCCTCGGGCATCAAGACCGGGGTACTCTGCGGGAAATCGTTCCGGGAGGTAGGGAAGCCAAAGAGATCAAAGCCTCCGGCACCCAGACTTTGGAAATTATCCGAATCGTAATCAAGCACCCGGGGAGTGGCCGCCGTCGCGCCGCGCTTCTCAGCTTCGGCTACGAGCCGCTCCAGCGTATCGGTTTGGAGCCAGGTATCGTTATTGAGGAAGAAAAGCCATTTGCCCCGAGCCTGCGCAGCCGGGAGGTTATTGCCTTTGCAGTAGCCGAAGTTGCCGCCGTTCTGAATAAATTTCCAGGAGCCTGCCGGCCATTCTTTCAGGTGTTCTTCTGAGAGGCGGTCTGAGCCGTCCTGCGAGAGGTTATCGGCCACGAGCGTTTCAACCTGGTCAAAAATGCTTTGAGCCCGGAGCGAATCCAGACAGCGCTTCATCCAACGGGCCCCGTTGTAATTGAGAATAACGACTGAAATAACCGGCTCGGTGCCCACTTCGCAAAGTACCTCCAAAAGTCCAGCTTCTCAGGCCTTCTTTGCCGTCACGGCGCGCACCCAGTCTTGATGGTCCAGGTACCAGCCGACGGTTTTGCGGATGCCTGCTTCGAAGGAATGCCGGGGAGTCCAGCCCAGTTCACGCTGAATTTTGCCGGCGTCAATCGCATAGCGGCGGTCGTGGCCCGGACGGTCTTTGACAAACTCGATGAGCTTGCGGCTGGTGCCCTGGGAGGCGCCCCTGAATTCATCGACCAGATCGCAAATCAGCTTCACGATATCGATATTGGCCCATTCATTGTGTCCGCCGATGTTGTAGGTCTCGCCCGAGATGCCGGTATTGAGCACCAGCCAGAGCGCCTGGGCATGATCCTCGACGTAGAGCCAATCGCGTACGTTCTTGCCGTCTCCGTAAACCGGAACCGGTCTGCCGTTGAGGAGGCTCTGAATCACTACCGGGATCAGCTTCTCCGGGAATTGATACGGTCCATAGTTATTGGAGCAATTGGTGATGACCGTGTTCATCCCGTAGGTATGATGGTAAGCGCGCACCATCATATCGCTGGAAGCCTTGCTGGCAGAGTAGGGGGAGTTGGGCGCATAGGGAGTCTCTTCAGTGAAGAAGCCTGTTTCGCCCAGAGTGCCGTAGACTTCATCGGTCGAGATGTGATGGAAGCGGTGATCGGCCAGGTGCCCCTGCCAGTGGGCACGGCAAGCCTCCAGAAGATGAAACGTCCCGGTGACGTTCGTATGCACGAAGGCGCCCGGGTCATTAATCGAGCGGTCGACGTGCGACTCTGCCGCCAGGTGCATCACGTCGCTGATATCGTATTCTTTTATGACACGGGTGACCTCATCGCGGTCACGGATGTCGACCTTTTCAAACCTGTAACGCGGATCCCGGTCCACCGGGATGAGATTCTCCGGATGCCCGGCATAAGTCAGAGCATCCAGGTTGACCAGGAGTTCCACATTTTCCCTCTCCAGGATATGCCGGACGAGGTTCGAACCGATAAATCCTGAGCCGCCTGTGACTAAAAGTTTCATGGTGATATCCGAAAAGTTTCGCTCTATTTCTTGCTCTATTTGATGTTATAAAATCCGTTCGCTTTGGCAATCGAATTGGAGGGCAGGGAACCGCGCCAGCTCATGCCGGCATAGATTACGCAGTTGCGGCCGATAATGCTGCCCGGGTTCAGAACGGCGTTGCAGCCGATCTGGGCGTAATCGCCCACGATGGCTCCGAATTTCTCCAGGCCGGTATCGATATCCTCGCCGTTGAAGCGGACGCTGATTTTACCGGGCATGATTTTCACGTTGGAGATTTTGACGCCCGCTCCCAGGTGGGCCTTGTAGCCCAGGATGGAGTCGCCAACGTAGTTGAAGTGAGGTACCTCGCACTGGTTGAAAAGGATGGAGGCTTTGACTTCGCAGGAGTGGCCGACTACGACCGAGTCGCCGATGACGGAGCAATCTCTGATATAGGCGCCGTGGCGGATGCGGCAGTTGCGGCCGATCAGGGCGGGCCCCAGAATCATGGCACCCTCTTCGACGACGGTTCCTTCGCCGATAAAGACATTTTCACCGATATAGGGTCTGCCCACGACAGTGAACTTCCCGGAGGAAAACCGTCCCTCTGCAAAGAATTCTCTGAGCCGCTTGAGCCCGTCCCATACATGGACCGATCCTTCAAAGAGCTCTGTATGCTCAATTTGAGTAAGGTCCAGGTATCTTGATGTTTCCAGTGACATGTTACTAAATGTTATTTCTCCGCGGACAGGCAGCTCGGCTGGAGTGCTTGCCCGGGCGTGTTTCACATGGCTCGTTTTTTCTCATGAAACAAGAGAGGAACGCAGCCGGAGCACTCGTTCCTCACAAAGTTTTTTATTCCCGGCCTGACACACCGGGAGCGGATCGGCACCCTCTTTAGAACTGCACCTTAGGAGCCTCTTTTTCGTCCGAAGCGGTTTCGAAAAGAACCTCGTGCTTGAAGCCGAGCATTCCCGCAAAAAGAATATTGGGGAAGACTTCGATCTTCGTATTGTACCGGGTGACGCTGTCGTTATAGAACTGACGGGCGAAAGAGATCTTGTTTTCCGTGGAAACGAGCTCTTCCTGAAGCGCCAGGAAGTTCTGGTTGGCTTTGAGGTCGGGGTAAGCTTCCGCCACGGCCAGCAACCGCGCCAGGGCTGAGCTGAGCTCGCCTTCGGCCTTGATGGCATCTTGCGGCAGCTTGGCCTGGGTTGCCGTTGCGCGTGCGGCGATCACCCTCTCCAGAGTCTCCTTCTCGTGGGCTGCATAGCCCTTGACCGTATTGACCAGATTCGGGATCAGATCGTGACGGCGTTTGAGTTGGACATCAATTTGTGCCCATGCGTTTTTTACGGTCTGCCTGAGCGCCACCAGCGAATTGTAGATGGTGAGCACAATGAGCCCCACCACGATTACAAGCGCCACCAGTCCCACGAGCAACAGAACCACTAAACCGCCCAGAGCGGTTACAGAACCCATTCCAAGTATCATAATATGCTTTCTACCTGTTGGCTTATCCAGCCTGGATTTTACATGCGAGAGCTTCCCGTTTTTCAACACAAGGTCCTCACCGCCACGGTGAAAACCTCTTTTTCGAGCGGCCTGTTTTTCCTTAAACAGTTCGTCCTGACTCCCGCACAGACCATTAAAAACAGGAAAAAGGCTCGATGTCGAGCCTTTTTAAGACAAGTTGCTTTGAAAATCAGCCTCTTAGCTGATGGCCAGGAGGGAAGCCCGCTCGTTTTTATCATTGCGGACGATCCCCTGGGCCAACGGGTCCAGCGTGGGGACGCCATCCACAAGGAATTGATAGCGGTGATGTCCGTGATGCAGAGGAACCTGGATCGTCCAGAATCCATCGGCTTTCCGGGTCATCGGATGAACGGAGGGGTCCCACTGGTTGAAGTCGCCCACCAGACAGACCGCTTTGGCCTGAGGGGCAGCTACTGAGAAATTATGCGCCTGTATTGACCTCTTGGCCGAATACCTGTTATTGCGATTTGTTGTGTTTGTATACTGTGATAAATCCATGTCTATATTCACGTCTACTCGTAAAATATCTATTCTGCAAGCACGAACCATACCAACCCGCCAAGGGGGTGGAAAATATCAGAAAACTTCTTCACGCTACGGGTTGGTAAAGCTCGCTTGTTTTTCTCGCAAAGGTAGTTAAACAGATTAGCTGGCAATATCTTTCACAGCGGCGCCGATGGAGACAATCGTATACTTTTTGCCTCCGAATTCAATTTCCTGACCTACCTTTTTCTTCAGCATCGCCTGAGCAATGGGGCTCAGGTAGCTGACGATATTTTTCTCTTCGTTGAAATCCCAGGCTCCCAGAATCACATACTCAATGGTTTTTGATGTAGAGTTATCCTTGAGGGTGACGTGCGTGCCGACTCCGACCTCGTTGGTGGAGACATCTCTGAAATCGGTCCCGCGGGCCCGCTCCAGGTCCATTTCCATTTCGGCTTTGAGTTTGAGCAGGAGTTTCTGCATCTCTCGGGCCGCCTTGAATTCATGGTTTTCGCGCAAATCTCCGTAACTGCGGGCGATAGCGATCTCTTTGCTGTTGTCGGGGATGCGCTTATGAACCAGCTCCGTATATTCGTTCTTTTTGCGCTCCAGACTCTCCCAGGAAACCAGGAGGGCCTCTTCGCGCTTATTAATGGGCTCGCTGGAGATAAGACTTTGGACTCCGGGGAAGAGCTTCACGATGCGCATCAGGATCGAGCGCTTATCCATGTCTTCAAAGGCGGGACTGAACTGCAGGGTCCGTGTGATATCCTTCACCTCTTCAATATCAGCCAGATTGATCATGATTGGCACCAGCTGCTTGTCACTGAGGATGTAGTCGCGCAGGCGGTTGGAGCGCACTTCGTTAAACTGATCGCGTTCGATGGCTGCCAGCATGGCCCGCATTGTATGGATATCGAGCAAACTTTCGAAAGCTTCGGGCTTCTGACGCGCCAACCAGAGGAGAAGCTCGCTACTGGCCTGATGCTGGTTGATGAGTTCCCACAGGGCTTTGGTTACCTTTTCGGTCAGGCCGCTTTTCACCAGTATTTCCACGACCTCATCGCAGAATTTCGCAGAGAGGCCGTTGATGCTTGCCAGAAAAGAATCGCTCCAGCTCTCCGGATAGGTTTCCTTGAAAGAAAGGAGAGCCTCTTCCTGAATGGAGAAGGGGAGCAGTTCGACAACTTTGATACCCTCGGGGCATTGTGCCCACAGTGTCTTCGGGGTGATGGTTTCTTCGGAAACGATCTTGAACTTATGCTTGAGCTCGTCGCGCAGGAAGATACCTTCCAGTGCCAGCTCAGGCTTCACCTCCTGATGCGTCGCAATCTCCTGATTCAGGACCGGGAGAATTTCGTTGGCAAAACTTTGGGGATCGTCAAATTCGCTTAAAACCTGGAGCGCTTTATTCAGTATAATGAGTTTGGGTTTAAAGCCGCGGGCTTGTTTGAAGTCGTTCAGGTATCTTTGCTGGAGGGAGGTGATGGAGGGTTGGTAGAGGATCGGGTCTGTCTTTCGGGTCGGGATGGAGTAGTGGCCGCTTTTCTTCATCCGGGACCTGATATTGCCCCACCATTTTTTCCAGTCTTTGGTCGGGACAATCGCCGGCATGAGAATTTTTTCAATCGTTTCGGCTGTCGCTTTGGAATCCAGGCTCCTCATGAGCGAATCCATCAGCTCCAGCGGGTTTTCTTCGGCCAGCTTCCGCAGCATCTCAGGCTCACTGAGTTTTCGCGCCAGAATGTGACTGGGCGGGATGGGTCGCAGTGTATCGGCCGCGAATCCGACATCCATCGAGTGGGCGCTCTTACTTTCAAAATCAATGATGATTCTCCACTGAAGCGTATCTACCTGGGATATTTTCCCGACTCCCCAACTTTTATGGGAACAAAAACCTGCTTCTGTGAGTGATAGTAAGGACGTGACCTGTATTGCTGTGATCTTTCCTGTTGCCGCTAATTTTTCAAACTGTTCTTTCATCTTCGTGCTTTCAACAAGCCCTCAAGCCGGGTTATTATCGGGTGTGGTGAGCTCAAATCCAAGAGAAATTGCAATCCAAACACTCATTAGGGATCCAAATAATTCAGGCTTCGTCGAAAGTTTGCTGAATAAAAATCTCGAACTTAGCAGATTATCGGCCAAAGACCGTGCTTTGACCCGGGAGCTGACTTTGGGGATTGCCCGCTGGCGGCTGACCCTGGAGTGGCTCGCGCAGCGCAAACTTCGCGTCCAACCTCCGGAGACGGTTCTGCTCCTGATTTGTCTGGGGCTTTACCAGCTTTTCTGGATGAGGGTTCCTCAACATGCGGCGGTTTTTGAAACGGTGGAGCTCTGCAGGATATTTGACATTGAAAGATATAAAACTCTGATCAATGCCATCCTGCGCGGCTACTCCAGGGAGATCGATGCAACCCGGCAGCTCCTGGAAGATCTCCGGCAGAAAGATCCCGCCCTGGCCTGTTCTCATCCCGAGTGGCTCTATGAGCGCTGGAAGAATCAGTGGGGTGCGGAAAGCGCCCTTGAGCTCATGGATTGGAATAACACCATTCCCCAGCCTTACCTCAGGGCCAATACTCTGAAAATTGAGGTCAATGAGCTTCTGGCCTCTTTGAGGGTCCAGGGGGTAGAAGTCGAGAAAGTCACTTTTCCTTTCCTCACCGAGCAGATACTGCTCAAGCTGCCCTCGGTGGGTGCTCCCCATCAGATTCAGGGCTATGAGGAGGGCCTCTTTTATATTCAGGACCCGGCCACGCTCCTGGCAGTGCAGTCTCTGAATCCTCAACCCGGAGAGCGGGTGCTCGACCAATGCGCGGCACCAGGCGGCAAAACGACTTACATCGCCCAGAGCATGAAAAATCAGGGCAGCATCGTCGCCGTGGATATCACCGAGCGTCTGGGTTTAATCCGCGAGAATTGTAATCGCCTGGGGCTTGGGATCGTCCAGCTGGTATCGGTGCGGGATTTTCAGACGAGGCCTTCAGAGCCGGAGTTTGACCGCGTTCTGCTTGATGTTCCCTGTTCCAATACGGGAGTCTTGCGCCGTCGGCTCGAGGCGCGCTATCGGCTCAACCTCCGGGAACTGGCCCTCCTCAAGGAGACTCAGGCCAACCTCCTGGAAAGTGTCGCCCCGCGTTTGAAACCCGGCGGAACTCTCGTTTACAGTACCTGCAGTCTGGATTCCGAAGAGAATGAAGGGCAGGTGAGCCGGTTCCTCGAGAGCCATCCCGAATTTGAATTGCTCAGCAGCAAGCTTCTCCTGCCGCACGTTGAAAAAACGGACGGCGCGTTTGTGAGTGTCTTAAAAAAGAAATAAGGGTTAAAGATATGAGTGAACAAGAAAAAAGAAACAACCTGAAAATCGGATTTCTGGGTTCCGGCGCCATGGCAACGGCTCTGGCCAGAGGGATTATTGCTGCGGGCAAAGCCTCGCCTGAGCATGTTTTCGCTTATGACGTGGCTGAGGCCGCGGCCCGGAAATTCTCCGAGCAGACCGGAGCCGCAGCGGTGAAGAGCGTTCAGGAGCTCATGCAGCACTCGGACGTGATTTTCCTGGCCGTCAAACCGGTTCATGCCGTGAATGCGCTTTTATCCATTCAGGAGGCGATGGGCAAACCGATGCTTCTGGTTTCCATCGCCGCCGGCGTGAGCCTGACCGCCATTGAGAGCTATCTTTGCGAAAGTGTCCGGGTCGTGCGCGTCATGCCCAATACCCCGGCCCTGGTCTGTTGCGGAGCCAGCGGATATTGCCTGGGGACCAATGCCACCCCGGAAGATGAAAAAAACGTTCAGAGCCTCCTCTCGGCGGTTGGCGTGGCATACCGGGTGAGCGAAGAGCAGATCGACGCGGTGACGGGCCTGAGCGGAAGCGGTCCGGCTTTTGTCTACATGATGATTGAGGCCATGAGCGATGGAGGCGTAGCGGCGGGATTGCCCCGTCAGATAGCCACCCACCTGGCGGCGCAGACGGTTATGGGTGCGGCACGCATGGTTCTGGAAACCGGACAGCATCCGGGCGTCCTTAAAGATATGGTTACCAGCCCGGCCGGCACCACCATAGAGGGAATCCGGCATCTGGAGGAATCCGGGGTGCGCTCTGCCTTTATCGAAGCGGTCATGGCGTCCACACGGCGCTCGCGCCAGCTGGGCAGAAAAGACCGCTGACGGAGGCGGCCCTATTATATACTTGTTCTTATTGCCTCAAAAACAGAGCGCACCGAAAAGGAAATGAAGGAAGAGAAGAAAAAGGTCCGAGAACGTCAGAGACTCTCTGCAAGCATCTCAGGCATCTTCACTCTGTTGGGAAAGATTTAATCGCCCTTAACTGAAACTAGTTTGGGCCGCGCGTCCTTGTTTACCCATTGTTCCAGGGAACCGACCGCAATGAAAATGACAGCCGGATTGTTGCGGCCTTGTTTATAGAGCCAGACGGGAGCCTCAAAAGAAAAACTTACGGAGGATTCAGTCTTGCTGACCCCGGATAGTTTCCACATCACTCCACACCCCGTGGTAACGCGAATGGATTCAGGAGGGTAGGCTTCAAGCACATCCTTCTCACCCTCAAAACAGAGGGTAAGTTCTTGCGGCCACATCAGGTAAAATATGGAAACGAGTTTGCATTCTCCCGTCTGGTGATCCCATCCCATACAAGCCATGGGAATGTCAGGAATTTTCTCCATTCCAATGGAATAAGTTTCCGGTAGCTCCACCGGATGATCCTTCTTTTTCCAATCCTGAACATATTCTTCCGCTTGTTCGGTGCTGGCAATTCCCGGTGCAAACATACTGGATTCAAAACGGCCGATCGAGTAACCGCATAGAAACAGCGACAAAAAAATGAAAAGCGGAGTTCTTCGAGACATTCCCCACAACGCAAACGTAATCGCGACGGTGAAAGCCGGAGCGAAGTCATACATATAACGCGCCGTCAAAACCGGGGAATAACAATAGAAAACAACGAGCCCAAAGGCGGATATTCCAACCCAGGCAGCCGCAGGGTAAAGAGCCGGTTCAAAACACCGCACGATCAATGATTTTGGATTTCGTTTATGCAGCAGTAATGAGCCCAAAACTGAAACCAGAAAAATACCGACCAGTGCTCCGCTCAGAGGATCAAACGTCGTGTAATTAAATTCTCTCCAACGCAGCACTTCGGATTGTCCCGGAAAAAAATGTTGCATCAGGTAGGAACATGAATTGAATTCATTCACGAAAAAGAGCGCACCCCATACTTCACAAAGACGATCCCACCACGGAGCCTGAGTGATCGTGGCCTCAAAATGAGTCATGTAGAGAGACTCCTGCAAGTTCTGGATATTGAGGGCGTGTCCGAATTCCCACGGGACGCCGAATCGTATCCGGTTTGTCCATGCCAGGACAATGAGCGGCAATGCGAATGCTCCACACCACAAAGCCATCCATCGCCGGGAGGGATTCGTTCGTCTTACTCCGTAGAAGAATCCAACGACGATCGTGGCGACTCCATAGAAAAGAAGCGTAGGCCGGATCAATGCTCCAAATCCTGCCAGGAAACACAGAATGACAAAAAGAACCCCGGCTCTAGTGGGATTCTCTGTTTGCCTCAAACGCAGAAACAGTACGAACTGGCATATTGCAAAGAGGTAGAGATAAACGAGCGTCTCCTCATACACCAACATCCGTGTGCGAAGAATATTGAGCAGAAAAGGGCCGCAAACCAACATCCCGACAGCCACGAGAAGCATACAATAATCCGGAATTTTTTGGTTCCACGGAATTTTGCAACCGCCGGTCGAGGGATAAAATTCAGATTTTAGTGTCCCGTAAGTCAGGTAAAATAAAAATGCCAGCGCAATCCAAAGAGCCAGGCGATCGGGTGCTGTTTGGTGAAGAAATAACTGTGCCGGGATCTCGAAAAACATCCGCCATAATGGCACACCCAATCCCCAGACCTGCTGTACTCCTCCATTGGAGTAGGTCAGGTCAAACTCAATAAATGCCAGGTTCGTGCTGAGCGACAATTGCCCCGCCATCAGCGCATCGGTCTGCAAACGATGCGGTAGACTAATGCTACTACCAATATCCGGCTGCCGCACCAAGTCTATTGCATACAGCAATCCCCACGCGACAAGAAAGCAAATCGCTGCCCGAATTATTCGCCACACCGAAATGCTTAGTCTTGCTTGAACTCCTGACAAGAAATTATGCCTTTAATAATCCGTTTCATGGACAAGAAGGAGAATTTGAAAGACGTTTCATATTTTTTCGATCTACGTTAATTACCACCCCGACATAGAATTGATTTGCACAATCTTTCTCTGTAGCAGTACATGTATACGTACAGTAGGAATCGTCGATAAAATCTCTGTATCCATTTTCTGTAGTGGATTTATTATATTTCCAAGTCCCAGGATGTGAAGCTGTTCCTTTTTTATAACCACCAGTAGGGCAA
Organism: uncultured Verrucomicrobiota bacterium; assembly: GCA_964609795.1. Lineage (GTDB taxonomy): Bacteria > Verrucomicrobiota > Verrucomicrobiia > Limisphaerales > UBA1412 > UBA1412. The sequence goes on along the minus strand of CAZSTC010000027.1, from coordinate 526 downwards.
TAGGGAGGTTTGACTGTACAAGGAGCATTAATTTCAATGCATTCCGTCGTGTGCAATTTATAACAAGGTATTCCCGATGAAGATATTGCAACAATCACCATTCCGGAAAACATCCCCAATATTGTTATTTTCGTTTGTATTTTCATATAGATTATTTTCTATTTATTCGCAATACTGACTTCGTTATCACTTTTGTTTCTTTTGATAGATATGAAACCCACAACAGCGCCGGCAGTGATAAGCACTGCTGAAATCCAATACCCCCAAATGAGTTTTTTTCTACTTGGTCTTTTTAATATGCGTGGATCATCTGGTTTTAAGCGAACTACTTCATTTGATTTTGAATCGAATCCAATGTATTTATTCGTATGTAAGTAATAGGTCATGGCCGGAGAAAAACCTTGCATTACAGTAAACTGAAGCCTAAGAAACGAATCGTCGGAGAGTTTCTTTTTTGCTGGAATTAATTTCATTATGACTATCCTGTTTAATAGTATTTCTTTACCATCTTCGCTAAGAGATTTTC
>CAZSTC010000026.1:0-32880 GCA_964609795.1 uncultured Verrucomicrobiota bacterium | reverse complement strand
GTCTGACTACGGATCAGAAGGTTTGGGGTTCGACTCCCTACGGGCGTGCCATTTAGTATCTTCTATTTCATTTAATACGTTTTAATGACCTAGCCACAAGGTAAGGAATTATCCAACTCCTCCTGGTTTATAAGCGGCATCCCCCGTCTGTCTCTGTTCTCCCTTGTTTCCACTTTAAGCGGTTTACTTTCAACCAATATGCTTGACAAACAGGAGGGGAATAATTACTTCTCGGGTGGAACTTCTGCATTTAGTATGAAAGCGACGATTCTTTGCCAATTGAATACCGGAATTCCGAAAAGTGCTGAACGTGTTACTGACACCGGCATTCATGTTGCAAGAGGTGCGGATGCCCTATTTAGGAATTTATTTTGTGATATAGGTGATAGGGGAGGGTTGCGTCTCTTAAGATTCTCAACCAAAAGAACTGATGGTGTAATGAGACCTTATAGGTAGTATAATATGATTTTAGCACTTATTGATTCTGATTGGATGATGATAAGCTGGGCGATAATATCTACCTATCTAGCTTATAAACTAAAAAATCCAAAAGCAGTCTATTGGCTTTCAGTATTGTTGGCCTCTGTATGGGTTTTCTATTTCCAATATGTCTATTATCCTATGGAAATGGGTGGAATATTTCATGCCCTTGTCGCCGGTTTATATCCATTATTACTCTTTTACGTATTTAAATATTTTAAAAAATAAGATGATAAATCTTGTAAATATATTTTAAAATACTTACAAATAATAAAATAAAATATTTAAAATACTTTTTTAGGATATTGAGTATTTGCGTTCCATTCATTGAAATGTTTATTTTCGATATTATGTTTTGGATAGAGCGAATACATACGGTATATCTTCCCTTTATTGTCATCTTGATTGTTGTAATAGCCTATCTACGGCGTGAAAGGGCGATATATTGCTTGATAGGTGCTTTGCTGACTATCAGTTACATTATGCTACATTTTATTCCTTGTACTGTTAAGCCTACTCCCTATCTTGTGACTTCATCTCGATACTATTTTATTTCGAAAGGCTTAAAACTCCTCAGTGAAAAGAATGATAATTATTCGAATGAACTTGAAAGTGTTTCGAAGGAAATATTGGCTATCGGCAACGAAGATTCCTTAGAAATCAATAAGAGAGTGCTAAGTGCTTTTAGAGCAATACCCCTTCCTGAGCTCCTCAAGTATCTGCGAGTGGAAGAAATGACTAAAGGAAGTAATTTACTTTGTGATGGTTGGGGGACTCCGTTCTGTTTTATGCAAATCAATAATGCAGAGTATTATAAACTCCACCCGACATTAAGATGGGGTGCAAATCACATTACCTTTTGGTCAGCCGGGAAGAATAAAACAAATGAGTTTGGATATGGAGATGACTTTTTAAGGTGCACATGGTACACAGAGAGAGAAAGAGAACGTAGATTATTATTACGCAAAACATATTTTGATGCTTTGTATGCTATAGAATATAATAAAACTAATTCTGAGATTAAAGAAATTCAGAGTGTTGAAGATTTGCGAGTTTTTTTGAGAAATACGAGCAGACTTAAGGAGCTAGAGGTCTATGGTGCAAGTAACGTGTTCTTTAATCCTGACTTTGACTTATGGGATTATGCTTTGTCGTACGATGTAGATATAAAAGGGCTGAAAGACCCGGAGAAAGGTTATTCCGAATTTGCTATTATTTTGGAAACTGAAGGCCAATATTTCGGGGTTCGTTTCAATCATAGAGCGGAAAACGGTATGACAGATGTCCCCATGTGGGCAAGGAAATGGGAAATCGAAAGGGGCCTAAAGAACGATGAATAGCGTGTTCAGATTGCGAATTGAAGACAACAGTGCCAGTGGGAGTAAGCAGGGAGCCGGGGGAGTCGGAGGTCTGCTGATGGTGAATGCAGGAAGCAACGGAGTTCATTTCCCGGCGTACGATCTGAATGGAAATGTGATGGAACTGGTAAACGCCAGAAACGATCAGTAAAGTTATAGAATAAATATTTACTATAAAAATTTATGAAAAAAATATTGTGCTTACTAATTGCGTTAGCGCTTCTGCAAGGATGCAGCAAAAACGCAGAGACATATTCTGGTCCACTTAAGGAGATTTTCAGCCAGTTGGATGCTGCCCGCCGAGAGTCTCTTCCTCCTGAAGAGGCTCAGAAAATATTAGTCCAAGTGAATGAAGATTTACAGGCAATGGGGACGAATGTGCTCACCTGTGTGGTTGAGGAAATGAATTCATTCAAAGTTGCTAAAATAGATTATCCGTGGGAGGATAATAAAAACATTGAAAATCGTTTCCAAAATTTAAAACTTGTATTCAGCCTTTTAAACAAAGATATGGAGCCTATCATCCCTGAATTTGTTGCTAATTTAGATACTAATCGGAATTTTTTAGCAGGTATATCAGGGCTGTTAAATTGCGGAAGTTTGGGGATGCCCTATCTGGAGGCGGCTCTCAATCATCCTGATGAACATATCCGAGATGCAGTTACTATCAGTTTTATAGCTAAAAAAAACCTATTTTCAGATTGGGAACCGAGTCCTGAATTTTCAAAAGCTGTTTACGCTGCATCCGTTTCACTTCTGGAAAATAAATCTGAAGACCTGAGAGGGTTGGCTACTTTTGGAGTGGCTAATTATTGCACTGATCCTGAAGAAAGCATTTCGCTCTTAATGGACCGTTTTCCGAAAGAAACCAGTACTATCGTACGTGTGGCACTCATCAAACTCTCAGCGCAAGTTTATAGTGAATTCTCTTACTTTGATAAAAGTTTTTTAGCCGCTTTAGAAGAGATAGCCAAAGACGAAAATAATGAGGATACAGTGAGAAAAACAGCCCGATATGTTCTTAGGGATATCGCCGAGCGAGAATCAACCTCTAAAGAACATCACGAAACAGAGGATGAATAATAAGGTAAAATTGATATAAAAATATATTAATTATAAATAATTATAATCTTAAATTATATTAACTTTTATTTTATATAAAGATTAATAATCCCCTCTAATAGATTGTTTTTAGGTAGGTGCACCCCGATTCCCGTATCAGGGGTTTAGGATGGGATAGTGTCCGAAAAGTGATGGTAAAGACATTGTTGATGAAAAGAGAACGATGGATGATAGTGCCCCGGAAAAGCAGTCCAAAAGTTCAGGATGAGTAAAGGTATGGAAACGGACACCCAAATATCCCGCTGGAAAGGATTCAAGTGTGGGTGCGCCCCCCGATGGGGCGGATTTTGAGGCAATGCGGAGGGGCTTCGGCATTGTCTTTTTGTTGGGTCTGAGATAGACTCTGGGCAGATGCCCGATAAGTGAGCATTTTTATTCTTTCAGACAAACGAACATGACAGAAATACCTAAAGCTTATGAGCCTCAACAGGTAGAGGCCAAATGGTACGAGTTTTGGATTCAAGAAGAGTGTTTCAAAGCGGATGCCGCTTCTGATAAGCCTCCTTTTTCCATGGTAATTCCTCCACCCAATGTCACCGGCATTCTTCACCTGGGCCATGTGCTCAACAATACCATTCAAGATATTTTGGCTCGCCGGGCTAGAATGCTTGGCAAGGAGGTTATGTGGATACCGGGAACTGACCACGCAGGAATTGCGACACAAGTCGTCGTTGAAAAGAAGCTGAAACTCGAAGAGGGTGTTTCTCGCCATGATTTGGGGCGTGATAAGTTTGTAGATCGTGTCTGGCGGTGGAAAGAAAAACATGGCGGTATTATTATTAATCAGCTTAAGAAGTTAGGATGTTCTTGTGATTGGAGCCGTGAGCGTTTTACTTTGGACTCCGATTATTCTCGGAAGGTGCTTGAGACATTTGTTGATCTATATCACAAGGGGCTGATTTTTAGAGGGAAAAGAATGGTCAACTGGTGTCCTGTCTCTTTGACTGCTCTTTCCGATGAAGAGGTCATTATGAAACCTCAAAACGGGAAGTTGTATTATTTCCAGGTGGAAGTGGCAGAGGAACCAGGTCGGTTTTTGACTATTGCCACGACAAGGCCGGAGACCATTCCCGGCGATACGGCCGTGGCGGTGAACCCCAAGGATAGCCGCTTTTCGGCTTTGATCGGTAAGCACGTGATTCGCCCCATCCCGGCTGAGCTGCCAAGGGAACAGAAGATGATTCCTATTATTGGCGACGAGGCCGTTGACTTCGAATTTGGTACAGGTGTTTTGAAAGTGACGCCGGCGCACGATAAGGCGGACTTTGATATTGGTAAGCGTCATAAGCTTCCTATGCTGGAGGTAATCAATGCCGACGCGACAATGGGAGAACTGGCCGGCAATGACCTGAAAGGTTTAACTCGTGAGGTGGCGCGCAAAAAGAGTTGGGAGCTCCTGGCTTCTCTGGACTCTGCCGTGAAAATTGAGCCTTACCAGAATAGTGTGGGCTATAGTGAAAGAGCGGATGTTCCCATTGAACCTCGCCTTTCTGAGCAGTGGTTTTTGAAATATCCGAGCCAGAAAGAGGCGCTCGAAGTGGTGACCAGCGGGGAGTTATCTTTCTATCCTGAACGTTGGGCCAAGGTTTATCAGCATTGGATGGAGAATATTCAGGATTGGTGCATCAGCCGCCAGCTCTGGTGGGGACACCGCATTCCGGTTTGGTATAAGAATGGTGATGTGAAGTGCCAAATTGATTCTCCGGGCGAAGGCTGGGAACAGGATAGGGATGTCTTGGATACCTGGTTTTCGAGCTGGCTATGGCCGATTGCCACTATGGATGAAGCAACCTTCAAGAAATTCTATCCCACAACGGTTTTGGTGACGGCACCTGAAATATTATTCTTCTGGGTGGCGCGCATGATTATGGCCGGCTATGAGTATGTCGGAAAAAAACCATTCAAAGATGTTTATTTGACTGGAATTGTCCGCGACAAATTGGGCCGCAAGATGTCCAAATCCTTAGGCAACTCGCCTGATCCGTTGGATATGATCGCCCGCTATGGAGCGGATGCCGTTCGTATGGGGATAATGAGGGCGGCTCCCTTAGGGCAGGATTTGCTCTTTGATGAACAGCAGGTGGAGCTGGGCCGTAATTTCTGTAATAAGATTTGGAATGCTTGCCGTTTCCGGCAAATGCAGGGCGGGGTAGTTGATGCAGAAATCACCCCAGAGCTTCTCACCAATGATGATATCTGGATGCTCTCCAGATTGAACCTTGCTATTCAGGAACTGAGCAAGGCGTTTGACGAGTATAATTTCGCGGAAGCTATCCAAATTTTATACCGCTTTTTCTGGAATGAGTATTGTGACTGGTACGTTGAAGCGGCAAAAGCCTCTCTTAACAGCGATAACCCGAAGCTGAAAGAGAATACACTGGCTGTAATCGACTTTATCCTGAGCAACACGCTGCGGCTTTTCCATCCGTTCCTTCCGTTCATCACAGAGGAGCTTTGGCAAGGCATGGGTTACAGCAATGATATGCCTGAAGATCAAGGTGGAAAAACTATCATGAATGCTCCATTCCCGAAACCGTTTGATCAGGATTTCTTGGAATTCTATAACATAAAAGAAGAAATCCTGACCTTTGTTACGGCCAAGTATGATTTGGTCGTGATGGGGCGCAATCTGCGCAGGGAAGGGAACGTGGCCTCCAGCAAAAAAGTGCGTTTTGTGATAAAACCACTGACGCAAATAGATCAACATGATTTGAGTGTCCTGAAAGTACTGCTCCATGCGGAACCTTTGGATGTGCAGCCTGGGTATGAGCCTACCAAGGGGACCCCATCCAGCCGTAATTCCTTAGCTGAAATCTATCTGCCGATGGATGAGCTGATTGATGTGGATGCAGAACGAGCCAAGCTGGTTAAACTTGTAGAAAAATACCAAACGGAGATTCAACGCGTTGAGCAGAGATTGAATAATCCTAATTTTGTGGAGAAGGCTCCTCCTGCAGTTTTGGATGAAAATCGGAAGAGGTTGCTTGAGTACCAAAATATGCTGAGCCAGACCCAAAACGCACTGAAATCTCTTGAAGCTTAAGGGCAAAAGCGTCTCTGGTAATTCAGGTGGAAAACCTTGAAAGAGCTTTCGTACTCGTGTAGTGTTCTCGGAAGTAAAGGGACTCCTTGAAAGTAATGATAACTTATAACAAAGGCAAAAAATGAAGAATCGTTTAGCTGTTTGTAGTTGGTCTCTGCAGGCCACTAATGCGAAAGAGTTGGTCGAGCGTATTCAACAGGTGGGAGTGAAGTATGTACAGTTAGCTCTTTCTCCTGTTATCAACAACCCCGAAGCCTGGAAGGATTTGGATGTTCTTTTTAAAAACGCAGGGATTTCTGTCATTTCCGGGATGGCCGAAACTATTGGAGAAGACTACAGCACTTTGGAGTCAATTCGCCTCACAGGCGGGATTGTGCCTGATGCGCATTGGGAGGGAAACTGGAAGCATTTCCAGAAAATTGCCGACTTGGCCGTCTCAATGAATATCAAGTTAATTACTTTCCATGCAGGTTTTATCCCGCATGAGCCTGAGAAAGATGAGTACAAAAAATTGCGCGATCGCATTATAAAAATTGCTGAACTTTTCCAAGAAAAAGGTCTGATTCTGGGCTTGGAGACAGGCCAGGAGAGAGCGGAGCATCTTAAGTGCTTCCTCGAGTCTTTGCCTGTGACCAATGTACGTGTGAACTATGATCCGGCCAATATTTTGCTTTATAATAATGGCGATCCCATCGAGGTGATCGATATTTTGGCAAAGCATATTGAGCAGTGTCATCTTAAGGACGCTACCCGCACAAAAGTTCCTGGAACCTGGGGTGCCGAGGTTGCTGTTGGAACTGGGGAAGTGAATTGGCCGCAATTTTTCGAGCATTTGAAAAAAATCGGTTTTAAAGGAGATTTTTCATTGGAGCGAGAAGCCGGCAACCAGCGCATTGCCGATTTGTCAGCCGGTAGGTGTCTGGCAGAACAGCTTATGTACTAAGACGTATATAGATTTTCTGCTCGTAGGAAGAGACTAATTTTAAAAGAACATAAACCGCAGTTTTAAAAATATGGTAAAAGTTGGAATAGTTGGAATGGGCTTCATGGGAATGACTCACTTTCGCGCCTGGCAGAAAATTGCCAATGCAAAAGTGTCCATGATTTGCGAAGCGCGACCTCTGCCAGAAGATGGTGACCTATCAAAAATCTCGGGAAATCTGGGAACTGGTGAAGGCCTAAAAATTGACTACACGCAGACAAAAGTTGTAGCCAAAATAGAGGATATGCTGGCCAATCAGCAGATCGATCTGGTTGATGTTTGTCTTCCTACGATCGCACATAAAGATATTTGCATAGCGGCTCTCAAGGCTGGCAAGAATGTTGTTTGTGAAAAACCGATGGCCAGAACCTTTGCCCAGACAAAGGAGATGCTCCAAGCAGCTGAAGAGAGTGGTAAAATACTCATGCCGGCTCAATGCGTCCGTTTTTGGCCGGAATGGAACTATTTAAAATATCTGATAGAAGATGGACGCTACGGCAAGGTTGTGGCCGCCCGGTTCCGCCGTGTTTCCGAGCCGCCCGGTTGGGGTGTCTCAAGTTTCTTGAAAGGCCAAGAATCCGGGGGAGCTCTCTATGATCTTCATGTCCACGATTTGGATTTCGTACTCTATTGCTTTGGGCTGCCAAAAGCGGTTTATGCTCGAGGAGCTACCTTTGCCAGTGGAGCTACAGATCATGTCATAGCTAACTACATCTATGAAAATGGTGCGGTAGTGACTGCCGAAGGCAGCTGGGCTATGGTGAAGGGTTTTGGTTTCTGTGCTGGTTTTTCTGTGAGCTTTGAAAAAGCGACACTGGAGATGGATACCAGCCGTGGAGCTGATGCCCTGAAGCTTTATGAACCCGGTCGGTCCGCGTTGGTAATCCGCCCTGAAGGTGATGATGGATATGTGAGCGAACTGAGGCACATTGCAGACGCTATATCTAAAGGCGGCAGGCCTACCGTGGTGACGGCTCAGGACGGAGTCAATTCCCTGCAAGTTTGTGAAGCAGAGGAAAAGTCTATCCAGACGGGACAAATAGTTGCTCTCTAAGCATTTTTAATACCGAGGGATGGAGAGCTAGGCTTAGCCAAACTCTCCATTTTAATTTTATTGTGAACGAATTTTTTTCGAGAGTTTGGGGATTAGTCCATCCTTACAAGGGAAGGCTGATACTTGGGATTGTGTTTGGCATATTAAGCGGGTTTGTTGCGCCGCTTTTAGTGCTCACAATCAAGCTGGCTGTCAGTGTGATTTTCCCGACGGCTCAGGATATCTCACTGCTCGAACAATTGGAGGCTGCACCTCGATTTGTCCAAAATCTTGTAGGCAATTTAAGCAGTGTGTTGCCCCAAAAATTTTCAGATGTTTCCACGGCGGGGCTTCTTCTGATCATCGCCTGTATTCCTGCCGTAATGGTTATAAAAGGGATTACTTCTTACGTAAATATCTACATGATGCAGTGGGTTGGAGTGCGGGCCATTATGGATTTGCGTAATCGCCTTTTTTCGCATTTTATGAGTCACTCCGCCAGCTTCTTCAATAAAGGAAACACAGGGGAGTTAATTTCTCGAATTTTTAACGACACCGCTTTTCTTCAAAATTCTATTACGAATTCTGTCCCCACAATTGTTCGGGACCCTATCACGATAATAGCTTTATCGAGCTACTTACTCTGGAGCTATACCACGCTCACCTTAATTACGTTGGTGGTTTTTCCCCTTTGTGTAATTCCTGTTCTCATCTATTCCCAAAAAATCCGTCGGGCTATGGTTGCCATGCAAAATACACTTGCGGCCCTGGGAAAAGTCATGCAGGAGACGTTTACCGGAAACCGCATTATTAAGGCTTACAATCTTGAAAAATTCGTCCGGAAAAAATTTGAAGAAAACTCTCGTACTCAAGTTAGTTTGCACATGAAATGCGTGAGAGGCAATGAAGTGCCGGGGATTCTCATTGAAATTTTGGGTGCAACAGGAGTGGCGTTGGTGCTGGTTTATATTCGGATTATGGGGAAAATAGAAATGTCGCCTGCGGATTTCATGGCTTTTATTGGCAGTTTTTTCCTAATGTATCAGCCGATTAAATCGCTCAGCAAAATTTATACGCAACTGAATCAGGCCGCGGCTTCGAGCAAGAGAGTGTTTGAACTTCTGGATATAAAATCCGAAATTGCAGAGCCTCTTCAACCCAAGCTCCTTCAAGCTCAGAATGCGGAGATTGTTTTTGAACAGGTTTCATTTAGCTACGGGGACAGGAATGTTATTTCCGATATTAATATCAGAATAAAACCTGGCCAACGAATTGCATTGGTAGGAGCAACCGGTTCTGGTAAAAGCACCCTGATGCATTTAATTTTGCGGTTTTATGACCCGGTTTCCGGGCGTATCACTATTGGTGGCACAGATATCCGCGATGTTTCCACACACCATTTGCATGAGCAAATAGCTATTGTGACTCAGGATACTTTTCTCTTCGATGATACGATTCGCAATAACATCGCCTACGGTAAACCTGATGCCACTTTCGAGGAAATCCAGCGTGCGGCCAAGCTCGCATTGGCAGAGGAGTTTATACTTCAAAAGAAAGAGGGATACGACACTTTGGTAGGCGAGAGAGGTGTTATGTTAAGTGGTGGTCAGCGTCAGCGCTTGGCGATTGCCAGAGCCCTTTTGCGTAATGCCCCCATCTTGTTGCTGGACGAAGCCACGAGTGCGTTGGATACGAACTCCGAGCGGATTGTCCAAGCAGCACTGGAAGAATTGATGAAGGGGCGCACCAGCATCTGCATTGCCCACCGTCTTTCAACTATTTATGATTCTGATCTGATCTTCGTTCTGGATTCTGGCAAAATCGTGGAGTCGGGTACACACGAACGCCTCTTATCTCAAAACGGGATTTATAGAAAGCTGTATGATCTCCAATTCACTCAATTGAATTAAGAGAACAGATTCTAAACAAATTTTCCGGGGTTCATAATCCCGTGGGGATCGAGAGCCTTTTTAATGAGGCTATGAAGTTCTCTCTCTTCCTTACTGGTTCCTTGGTTCCACCAGCGCAGTTTGGCGAGACCTATCCCGTGTTCTCCGGTGATTTTTCCTCCCCACTCCAGCACTTGTTTGAAGATCAAATCCGTCATTTCATGCCCACTTGCCAACTGCTCAGGTTTATTCTCATCTACCATGACATTGGTGTGAATGTTGCCATCTCCCGCATGACCAAAGCAGGCGATAGGAATGCCAAAGCGCTTTTGCAATTGATCTGTAAAAACGAAAAAATCCACCAGACGACCTCTGGGAATCACAATATCGTGATTTAATTTTTTTAGGCCAGTATCTTTGAGTGCGTAAGAAAACTCACGCCGTATATTCCATATGCTTTCACATTTTTCCGTCCCATGGGCGATTTCCATGGAGCGACATTCCAAGGTGCGGATAATTTTATCAATTTTGGAGATTTCCCCACGAACACTCTCTTCCTGCCCATCCATCTCTAAAATAAGATGCGCTTTAGAGTCTTTAAATATGTCACTGCCGGTCCGTTTCCAGGTGGCTTCGAGAGTGAAAGCATCAGCCAGTTCCAATGCGCTGGGGAGAAAACCTGCGGCAAAGATTTTACAGATGGCTGTTGCGGCGTCAGGCATGGATGAAAACCCAACAGAAAGGCAGGAACGAAAGGGAGGTAAGGGTATCAGTTTGAGAGTCAGTTCGGTGACCACGCCCAAAAGGCCTTCAGCTCCAACAAAGAAACGACAAAGATCAAAACCTGTTTTATTTTTGTGGGTACGCCCTCCGGTTTTGCATATAGAACCATCTGGTAGGACTACCTCTATCCCCAACACGTAGTCGCGGGTAACTCCGTATTTTAGACAACGAGGCCCCCCAGCATTGGTAGAGAAATTACCCCCGATGCTGCTTTCTGCCCTCCCCGCGGGGTCTGGTGGATAATAGAGCCCTCGTTTTTCGACTTCCGCTTGCAGATCAGCTGTAATGACCCCGGGCTGGGTGACTACGACAAAATCCTTTTCGCTAATTTCACAAATGCAGTTCATCCGCTCAAGACTCAAGACAAGACCACCTTTGGCGGGAATCGCGCCGCCACAGTAACCGACTCCAGCGCCTCGAGGTGTTACAGGTATCCGGTGCTTGTGAGCAAAACAGAGGATGGTTGAGACTTCCTCCGTGCGATTCGGAAGGGCGACCGCCTCAGGCAAAGAAAAACCTGTAGCCCATTTATCTGCTGCACAGCGGTGAATATCGTCAGGATTAAAACTTATGACTCCAGGTGGAAGTTTATTTTGGAGTATGCTTAGCAGATCGTTCATGTGACCGTATTATTAAGTGTTTATGCCTTTGCACGGGTGGCGGTTTAAATAAAAAACCTCCCAAAGGAGGTTGAAAACTGTGAAACACAAGAGAAAACACTCTCCCGGATAGTTTACAGCTGTTTTGAGAGATAGACTGGCAGCGTGAGATGTTCAATCAGTCCCAGTTGCGTCTCTATCCAATCCAAATGGGATTCTTCATCCCTCAAAGTGTGAGCGACAAGGGAGCGGGAACCACCATCCCCTAGATGTGCGATATCCCTGGTTGCTTTGTTGTAAGCTTCGACAGCTCCCTCTTCAGATTTAAGGTCGTTTTTCAACTGCTCCACGATGTCCTTGCCTATCACAATGGGTGAAGGACGCGTGACAGTAGGAATTCCTCCGAGAAAGAGAATGCGGCCAATCAAACTTTCCGCGTGTTTCATTTCAGTAAAAGCTCTCTCTTCAATGGCTTTGTGGAGTTTTGAAAAACCCCAGTCTTCGCACATTTCCGAGTGCACCATGTATTGGCTAATAGCCCCAAGCTCATCCGCCAGCAAACTGTTGAGGATGGCTATAACTTCTGGATTGCCTTTCATATTTCAAACATTCCTGTTAAAGAGCTGATCAGGCAGCTCTAAACGTTGCGACTGCAAAATAGCATATATTCTGAAATTTTCAAACATTGTAATTAGAAAATTCATTTGCGAAAGTAAGGGCTTTCCTTTAGCATACTCCTCCGAGTGGACCACTATAACGAAAGTGATGAAGAGTTGATGCTGCGTCTTAAATCTGGAGACAGGCAGGCTTTTACCTTACTCGTTAACCGCTATAAACAATCAGTTGCAAACTTGGTAGCCCATACAGTGGGGGACAACCAGGACTCGGAGGATATTGCCCAGCAGGTTTTTATTCAGGTTTATAAGCATGCAGATCGCTATGAGGTCCGTTCCAAATTTACAACCTGGCTTTTTACTATTACTAAAAATTTGGCCCTAAATGAAATTCGTAGAAGGAAACGTCATCCTACAGATTCTTTAAACAGCATTGAGGAAGAAGAAGAGTTTTCTCAGCCTCAGCAACATCCGGACATGAAAACGATTGCTCCGGATGATTCTTTGCTGAACAAAGAGATGCTTTACCAGCTTCAGGCTGCACTCAATTTGCTCCCCGAAAAGCAGAGGTTGGCTCTTCTGCTTTTTCAGGAAAAAGGCCTTTCTTATGAGGAAATTGCAAGGGTATTCGAGGCTTCGCTTTCCTCCACGAAGTCGTTAATATTCCGGGCGAGAGAAACTCTGAAGAAGCATTTAAAAGAATATCTTTCGTTATGAAAGCAACTCAAACCTTATATTGGTGTTGAAACATTGGCGGTATGAAAGAACGGCTTGAACAACTGATCGAAAAATCCAGGGAGGGGCGACTCACACAAGAAGAGCGGCTCCTTTTGGAGGGGCTTTTTGATCAAGACCCTACACTCTATAAAGAGTGGAAGGAAGAATGCAAATTGAATGACTTATTCTCTTTGCTTCCGGAGGCACCGCTATCAAGTGATTTTACTGAACAGGTGCTGAATAAGACATTTGATTTAGAGGCGACTCAAAAGACTCAAGAGGACGTTCGCTTTGCCTCTTGGCTTTCACTCATTTGGAACAGACCTTGGCTAAAGCATGCTGCGGCAGCTTGCGTGATTTGTCTTTTAAGTTTCGGTGTTTATTATCAACAGAGTCAAACACGTATCCACCAGATGGCAGAGTCGCTTTCGACAGTTGCAGAAACCGCTGCAGAAGTGGCGGCTGTGTCTGAAACTGATTTAGAGGCCATACAGGTTTTGGGAAGTATGTCAGAATCCTCCGCAGTGGATAATGAGCTTTGGCTGGCAATGGTTTCGTATTAGTACTTGGGAAAGGACAGTGTATAAGAAAAAAGTCATTTGGTTTCTTTCGGTAGTAGCAGCGGTGCTCGTCGTTGGGCTGGCTGATGCGAAAGCTTGGTGTTTGGCTCAATTAGAAACTCCAAAGGAAGACTCCGCTATACAAATGCCCCCACCACCTCCTCCATCTGCTGCGATAACTGGGGTTGCACCCGAATCTCCTTTTTTCTTTTTTCGCCGCCTGATGCAAATGACACCTGAAGAATGTGAGGATGTGCTAAAGGAGCACCCTATACCCGTTCGCGACGCTATTCGCAACAAAATAAAGGAGTACCAGAAAATGCCTTCTCAGGAGTGCGAACGTAATTTGCAGATATTAGACTTAAGATGGTATCTTTTCTGTGGAGTGGATATTCAATCAGATATGTTAGAGGGGTATATCCATTCCGTCCCGGAAGATTATCGTGATATTATCCGCGAAAGATTGAATCGCTGGTTTTCGATTTCTATCCAGCATCGCACAAACATACTAGCAAATGTGAAAACGTTTGCTTTTCATCGCCAGGTAGGCGGCCGTCCGAGCCGGGGAAAGGGGCCTGGCGGTCCTCCAAGAGAAATGAGCCTTAAAGGAAAACCATTTGATGCAAAAACTAACACTTTTCCTTTTCCGCACAATGCAACGGGAGAAACGCCGTTCAGCTACAAAGGATTTCCATTTTTCCACACTGAGAGACAAGCCCCCCCAGATACTCCACCATTTGGAAAAGGTTGGGGAAGGGGACTAGGTGCACCTAGGGATGTATCTGATTTCAGAATGGAAGAGAGGCGGAGCTATCTTTCAAAACAGAGTGACAAATCTTCTCTCACGGGAAATAAAACGAGTACTAATGATATTAAACCTTCGGAGTTCTGGGGAGGTCCACCCAATTATTCAAATCGAGGCGGTTTTCAAAAAGCTGATCCTCAAGGCGGGCCCTCGGGCCCAGGCCAGGGTAGAGGAGCCGGCCCCGGCAGGGGAGGAACGCCCGGGCCGAAAGGACCCATGTTTTTTGGAAACGGCCCCGGTCCCAACGCAACTCATGAAAGAGGTGCCGGCAGATGGAGTGACCCGACCCAGTTTAAGGATGTGCGTGAACGGAAAACGTGGGAGGAATTGAATAACTTTTTTAGCATGAGCCTAGAAGAGCGAGATCGGGTGATTCGTGCATTACCTAAAGAAAGTCGTGAAAAGACTCGCCGTGTTATGAAAATGCTGGATGACCTTCCGCCGGTTGAGCGGCAAAACTCATTGAAAATTCTTCTGCAAATTTCTGATCTTCCAGATGAGCAGCGTTCTGCCTATGTCCACAGTGCTGAAAGATGGAATTCTCTTTCCGGAGATGAAAAGCGCTTTTTTAAAATCTTTTTTATGCCTTCGTCTCCATTACCGGAGATGCCGCCCTTGCCATCTGAGGTAGATATTAATAATCGCTTTGAGCATCCATCTCAATAGGCTTTCTTTCAGTCTATTGCCTCTTTTCTTACAGGTGAATTTTTCAGCTTCTAGCCGCCTGAAATACGAGTTCATCTGCGCATTGCTTCAATAACAGATCGCATCGAAAAGGGGATGAGGAAGGAATTTCCCTTTTTTTGTTTGATCTAACAAGGTATTCTGTGTAGAGTTCATCCCGTAATTTATATGAATATTAAGACAATTCAAACAATAACAACCGCGGCTCTAGTGAGCATCGGGCTCTATACGGCTGAAGCTCAGACTCGTGTAGAAGTGGTATATCCGCTAGTACATCCTCTGTTTTCGGATCATGCAGTTTTGCAGCGCGATATAAGTGTCCCTGTTTGGGGGTGGGCTACGCCGGGCTCTGAAGTAACAGTGGAGTTTGCTGGCCAAACCGTGAAGGCTAATGCTAAAGAAGATGGAAAGTGGATGGTTCACTTGGCTCCGATGGGCTACTCTTCTGATCCTCGCAGCCTGAAAGTAAGCGGAACTTCAAATAACCTCACTCAAACAGTCGAAGCTAAAGATATTTTGGTAGGAGATGTTTGGTTCTGTTCCGGGCAGTCGAATATGGAGATGGGCATTAAAAATTGTAACGCCCAGGAAGACATTGATTCGGCAAACTTCCCTAATATTCGCTTGCTGACTGTTCCAAAAAGCGTGCAGTTTGAGCCCCAACTCATTTCACAAATGAACTGGGACCATTGTACTCCGGACGTTCTCTCCGCAAAAGGAGTTTGGGGAGGCTTTTCTGCAACCGCCTTTTACTTTGGCAGGGAACTCAACACGACACTGAATGTGCCCATTGGCTTAATTCATAGCTCGTGGGGAGGGACCTTGGCTGAAGCATGGACCAGCCCTGAGGCTCTAAAAACGCTTAAAGATTTCGATGGACGTCTTGCTGACGCAAAAAATGCTATCACAGCTAACCCCGGCAACCCAAATATTTGTTCAGCCCTCTACAATGGAATGGTTTCGCCCGTGCTTCCCTATGGCATTATGGGTGCTATCTGGTATCAGGGATGCTCAAATGCGAATCGTGCATATCAATATCGGGCATTACTCTCTACAATGATTCAAGACTGGAGGGAAAAATTCCAGACAGGAGATTTCCCATTCATTATTGTCCAGTTGGCTGCTTTTCAGCCTGTTCATCCTGAGCCCAGAGATAGCGATTGGGCTGAAATTCGCGAATCCCAGGCTTATGTCTCTGCAACAGTCCCCAATACAGGTTTAGCTGTTTCTATCGATATTGGCGATGCAGGAGATATTCACCCTAAGAATAAGCGCGATGTGGGTAAACGCTTAGCCTATTGGGCACTGGCAAATACATATGGAAAACGGGAAATGCCTTTCTCCGGTCCTGTTTATAAGTCATCAAGTGTTATTGATGGCGCTATCCGTCTCACTTTTGATCATGATTGTGGTGGTTTGAAAGCACAGAGCGCGGATGGTGTATTGACAGGATTTGCCATCGCAGGCGAAGATAAAAAATTTGTTTGGGCCAAAGCTGTAATTCAGGACGGTACTGTTTTGGTTTATTCCCCTAACGTTTCCAATCCGGTTGCTGTACGTTACGCATGGGATATTAACCCAGTTTGTAATCTCTTCAACGGAGCTGGTCTGCCGGCGGTTCCTTTCCGGACGGATGATTGGCCGATGATTACGCGCGATAATAAGTAGGATATTTCTTACTGAAAGCAAGAGAGGGTATTTTCCTTTGTGGAGTGCCCTCTCTCTTTTTTTATCGCAGAGTCTCAGTTATATTTTACAGTTTATGCTCGAGGTCAACTATTTGCAGGAGCATTTTGTGAAAGAAAATTAATCTTTGTAGAGGGTTGCTGAATTAAATTTTCTGGTATGCGTTGTAAGTGTCGAAGCGGTGCTGCTCCATGCATCATTAGCTATGAGATGAAGGAAAGGTTTTTCATCCAAATACCATTTATAAATAACGCGATAGGGTGGTGGGGTATCTCCCAAGGTCTTTTTAAATTCGTCCAAATTGCTCACTGACAATATCCCGGGCTCCGTAGATGTTAAAAAATCAGCTAGGTCATCTTCGCTCAACTCTGTTGACATCGTATTCAAGTAGAATTGAAGTGTGAACGGGCTCTGGTAGTGGCGAAGTATATCCAATTTATACCCAGCCTCTTTTATATTGGAGGCGGCTTTTTCAATTGCCCTGCTTTCGAAGGTGACTGTTTGTTTTGAAAAAATAACACGATTGTAAAATAGTATCAGTGACAGACCAGCTGCACAAAATATAACTAGCGTCCGAAGAAACAGAATAGGATTCTCTTTAAGTTTGGCTGGGATATGTACGAGCAAAACTTTAGCGCTCAAAAGTGACAAAGGCGGTATAAGAGGGAGAATCAAGTCGCCGCGTTGATGGGTTGCCATTCCCAAAACAACACAACCAACGAGAATCCAGCAGACCAAAAAGTGTTCAAAACGGCGAGTTTCAAGATTGTTGGAAGGATTTCGGAAGACCATAATACACCCCCAAATACCCGGAATACTCCAAGGTAAGAAACGAGTTAGTAGATAAGCAGGAGTTTTCAGAAGCCCGGGTCCGACCCAGCCGTAATCTGCCCCGACAGCATGGTTTAATAACTCTGACCTGATGATTTTGTTATAAACAGATTGGCCTTCGTTCAGATAAGCCAACAGGAACCACCCCCCGACCAAAGTCAGGTAAAGGAATATTCCGGAAAGTATGTTCCATGAAAAGGGAGGTTGTTTCAGAGAAGCCATTCGATTCCAAAAAAAACTGAGGAATCCACCACCCGCTAACAATAAGCCTAATGGGCCTTTAGTTAAGCCGCTTGCTGCAGCAGCCAACCAGAAACCGATCCAAATCCACCATTTACCGCTGTTCCATGCGTAATAACCCGTAAAAGCAGATAGAGTAATGGTAAATGAAAAAAGAGGATCTGTCCGAGCCAGGGCAATTTGCTTCATTCCCATAGGGGAAATGATAAAAAAGAATGCGCCCAGAGCGGCTACTTTCCAATCCAGGAAGCGCTTTGCACCCAAAAAAAGAATTAAAGCAGTCCCCAGAACTGAAAAAAAACAAGGCAGATAAAGAGTGAACAGACTGATTGTCCCTTTGCCTAGAATAAAAGTGAACGTTGCTGCCAACCAGGTGTAAAGGGGCGGTTTGGATGTGATATATCCGCTGTAATCCTTTTGGCAAATCCATTGAGCGTGGTTGACAACGTCCAATACATATGAGGCTGGGCGCTCTTGATCATTATCCATTAAGTTGTTTGGACCAGTAAGCCTGAGTACGAAAAGTACAGCAGTAACCAGGAGTAAAAGCATGGGAATTAAACGCTCTGCTGAAAATGGTTTAATGCTACTCGAATTCACTTTTCTCATCATATTCTATCGAAAAACAGTCGCAGGAAGATATACTTCTTCAACCTTCATTGCGCACCCCGCAATGAAGATAATTGCTCCCATGTTTTCAAACAAGCTCAAATAACTTATTAAATAATCATGTGGCTTGCCTTGATTCGATTTGACCTATGAGCTGAAATAAGTTAGTCTTCCGCTTGTAAGTGGTATGAGGTGTTGAATGAAGAAAAAAGAAAATTTGTTAGTCTTATTTGGAAATTTTATTTTCCTCGGGGTGCTCTGCTGTCTTGGATGGGCATGGGATAAAGAACTCAAGGATTCGCCGTTAAATAGGGAATTTACGACCCAGGCTGTTTATTCAGATGGGAAACACAATGCTTTTACGGGGGCTGCGGTTTGGAATGATTCGGTGTTTATTGTGTTTCGCCATGCAGAGCATCATGTCAGTTTTGATGGCCAGGTGAAGATCATTGCCAGTAAAGATGCCAAGGAATTTAAAGAAATAGCAACGATTTCAGCGTCGGGAAAAGATTTGCGTGATCCTAAGATCCTCAACGTTGGGAGCCTTTTGTATATTTATGCGGGGGCTGTGGATGAGAAGGACACTCAACGACGAGATACCGAGGCTAAGCTTTACACATCGAGTGATGGCAAAAACTGGGAAGAACAAAAGGTAACGGGACTTTATCCCGGTAGCTGGCTCTGGTTTGTTCACTATGATGGCAAGCAATTTTATGGGAGCGCCTATTGCCGAGCCGAAGGAGATGAAGCTTCTCGTGCTACACTTTACAAAAGCAAAGATGGAATGAACTGGGAGGCTTTTTTCTCCATCCCGGTCAAAGCTAGCAATGAAGTTGCATTGGACACAGGTACTAATGGAGAGTTGTATGCTCTGGTACGGCAGGAAATTTCACCTAATCATCCTTTGTTGTTGATAATTGAAGATCCTGTAAATAAGCCGGGTATCTTTGAGTTAGAATCTTTGCCTTTTCCTTTGCAAGGCCCTTTCATAAAGCGAATGAAAGGGGGGAGCATCGTCATAGGTCGCCGCTGGGATGAAGGGGATATTAAGGAGAATTTTTTCAGCAATCCTCGGACAGAGAGGAGAGTTGAAATGATTTGGGTAGGTGATAACAAGAAGATACAAAGACTTTGCACCCTTCCAAGTGGAGGTGATTGTTCTTACCCTGGTTGGGGGCAGCTTGCGGATGGGAGGATTATGGTCTCTTATTATTCAGGTCACGCCGGGAAATATCCGAAGGCAGATATCTACGTGGCTGTTTTTGAGCCTAATCTGCTTGACTCTGAACATCCTCTTGATTAAAAAACTACTTCTTATTAGCCGAGAAAGACTCAGTCACATCAAAATGGAAATGATGAATTTCTCCCCCGACTTTGTCGGTAGTGGAGAGTACGTCATACCATTTTCCCTCTTTGCGTTTCATAATGATTGAGTGCATTAGCATTTTTTGTTCTGGAAAATGCAGTTGCACCCAGCGAATTTCCACTTTTTGGCGTTTCCAAAGGTCTAGACGGCCGGGGATAATAATGGCATCGCTGATGGAAACACCACTAGGGGCAAACGAGTTGACTTCCAGCCCGTCCAATGATTCGGCCAAGGATTGCTCCGGATCTTTTGGGTCAAGCTCTCTTCCTTCAACTTCGGCCAATACGGCGGCAAAGTTACCGGATACAACGTTGACAACATCTTCCTTTTTTTGAGAGTGTGTCTCCATATTCGGAAGGGGGGGGGCAGGCTTCGGAGAAGTTGAGCATCCGGAAAAAATGCCCAAAAAGAGTAGGAAATATAGACTTTGTAGAGCTTTCATTTCAAATATCTAGTAATATAAAATCTTCTGCTGCGAGGTCTGCAAAACGCAGGCCTCGTGAGGTAAGACGAAAACCTCCTTCAAAAAATTCACCGTCACCCCGAGAACAAAGTTTTTGCATTGCTTCAGCCCAGTGGTCTTGCAAGTGATAGCCGGTAATTTCATAAAACTCATTAAATTTCCACCCTCGAGCCATTCTTAGCCCAATTGCGGCAATTTCACCAGCTCTGGCTAGAGGAGAAATCACGTCTTCCTGCCAATCATTCCACTTCATATTTTGATGGATACTCTTTTCAGCCTCCATGGATTGGCAGTAAAACGCTAAACTCGGGCTATGAGTATAACGAACTCCCTTTAAAAGGCTGCAAGCGGAAGGACCTGCCCCATAATATTCTTTTCCACGCCAATAAGCGATATTGTGCAAGCACTCTTTCCCGGGCCGCGAAAAGTTTGAAATTTCATAGTTGCGAAAACCCGCCTCCAACGCGTCATTTAATAGGCAATCATACATTTGACAACTCAGGAGTTCATTAGTTTCAAAGTTTGTTTTCTGAGCCCATTGGGTGAGGGGGGTGCCTTCTTCATAGGTGAGCTCATAACAAGAAAGGTGCTCACTTTTCAGGCGGAGAATATCTGCCAAAGTCGTTTCAAAAACATCCTGTGTTTGCCCCGGAACAGCGAAAATGACATCAAGATTAATGTTTTGAAATCCGACCTCACGCAAGAGGGAAAAAGTTTGAAGGGCTTGACCGGCTGAATGTATACGGCCTAGCTGTTTTAAAATTTGATCATTTAAAGACTGAACACCTATCGACACCCGATTGATGCCATTTTTGAAAAAAATGAGTGCCTTTTCATAATCCAAGGAGCCAGGGTTTATTTCTACGGAAAATTCTTTCAGTCCACCATGGCAAAAGGGATTTAGGAGCTGCATCAATTTTTCAAGTCCCGGCTTGCTGAGGCAGGAGGGAGTTCCCCCGCCAATAAAGATTGTTTCGGGTTTCAGAAGAAAGTTCTTTAAGCATGAAAGCTCTTTTTCCAGCGCATGGAGAAAAGCTGTTTCTTTGCTTGTGGAAAACTCCTGACTCGCAAACGCACAATAATTGCATTTACGTAAGCAAAAAGGAACATGCAGGTACAGGTGCTTTACTGAATGCAGTGGAAGCGCTCCCGAACTTTGAAAGCTCCCTCTTAACTCCTCCATTTAGCTCTAATAATATCTGACGAGATACTTCTTCTTTAAGCGATCGATCCAGTTCTTTTTTAAGCTAGTTTGCAGCTGTTCTTTGAGGATTGACTCAATGGAAGATCGAACTTCTTCAATTCCCAGCGTGTGAGCTGCTTTAATATCTTCCAGCTTAATAATCCAGATGGCATTGTCTGTTTCGGTGAGGTCGCTGACATCGCTCGGCTTCATAGAGAAAGCGGCATCAGCCAGCTTTGTTTGCATAGATGCTCGATCTCTCCAATCTAAATGAGCCTCTTTGGCAAGCTTCATAGACTGATCTTCTGAGTAAATACTCGCCATTTCTTCAAAGGATGCCCCTGCCCTGATCATTTCTAAAACTTCGGCGGCCAGATTCCGAACTTCATCTGCGTTTTGTTCATTCTTTGTCCAAACAATTGAGCGAATTCTTACCTGATCATCCACCCAAAAATCTTTTTGATGTTCCTGGTAGTAATTCAAAATCATTTGTGGAGAAATCAAATTAACGGAGCTTACATTCTTTCCGTACATGGCCTGAATGATCACTTCTTCACGAGTCTGTCTGTAGAAGGAATCGTAAGTCAATCCTCTGGCTTTGAGTGTTTTTACGAGAGAAAGGCGGTCGCCGTAACTTTTACGAATTCTCCGGGCAACTTCCTCCTCCACATAATTCTCAGGCAATATCAGTTTCGAGTCTGCAAATTCCTGCAAAATAAGTTCCTCCTCAACCAGAGACTCAATGGCCTCCCGGCGCAACTGCAGAGCCCTCTTATTCAGTTCATCAGGGTTGTTTGCATATTGCGTATACAGCATTTGAACAGCAGGCATAATGCGATTATCAATATCCCTGGCTGCAACGACATTCGTATGGACGATAACTGCGATTGCGTCCGACAGCTTCACCTGAGCCGTAGCATTTAGAGAAAAGATTCCCAAAAAAACAATGAATGCAGCAAACTTATGCACAGAGCTGGAGTTTAGCCTGCTGAGGGATGCAAGTCAAGAAACCTCCTCTTGCTTTTCCATACATTGTGAGGTTAAAATATCCCTGCTGTGGGATGAGAGTTATAGGGGAAAAGGTAGTCATTATTTGGGTGTTTTTCGTGAGTATGACGTTGTTGATAAGTGGATGTCATACTGCGACTGACGCAACGTCTGCGGGGAGTGGGGAAAGCTCAAAAAAAGACTCGTCTTACAATAAACAAAAAAATGACGAGGTTTTAGAGGCAGAGGTTGATGAAATTCAGCCACTGATTATTTGGGGAGAAGATGGGCTCCCCGTTTTAAATGATGCTGCATTGCCTTCTTCTAATGCGGTGGAGACTGATGAGAGAGACTCGAAAGCGAAAAGTGGTTCAAAAAGAGAAAGCCTCCCAGATTTTGCGGAAAAGGATAAGCCTAGCATGGAGTTTACTATAAAAACCAATATAACCCTCTCTCGGTCTCCAATGAAAACCCGGCTGCAAGAGTTTTATGAATTTACCAGTCGTTTGGACAGGAAACATTCTATTCAGCTCCCGGATATGGTGACCGTTTCTGATTCGAGGGACGTCGCCCCACTTTTTTCAGAAGACGAACTTACGAGCACAAATCGTTCGGAAGAGCCTAAAAGTCTGATGACATCTTTCGAAACAAAAATCCGCTTGGTAAACGAGAACTTAAGATTCGTTGTTTTGGATTACTCTTACGAGCCGATGCCTCCTGTTGAAACTCGCCTTTCGGTTTATAGAGCTAACTCAAGAATTGGATTGGTTAAAGTTACAGGTCCCGTTAAAGACGGTTCAGTGGTTGCCATTATTCTCGAAGGGAGCCCCCTTGTTGGAGATGTCGTTTTACGGGAGATTTGGCAGTAGTCTATTGAGCCAGCGAGAGAGAAAGGCTGTCAGAATTACTCTCCAATAATTTTCACAAGGACCCTTTTGCGGCGCTGTCCATCAAACTCACCGTAATAGATTTGTTCCCAAGGGCCAAAATCCAATTTCCCCCTGGTAATTGCTATGACAACTTCTCGCCCCATAATTTGCCTCTTTAGATGTGCGTCTGCGTTATCCTCACCAGTTTGATGATGATGGTAGTGGTCTGTTGGGATATAAGGCGCCAGGTGTTCAAGCCAAACGCCGAAGTCATGCAGTAATCCACTTTCGGCATCATTGATAAAAACCGAAGCCGTGATATGCATTGCGTTTACGAGGCATAGCCCTTCCTGAACCTTGCTTTTTAGAACGTATCTTTCAACCTCCCGTGTCAGGTTGATAAACCCCATTTTTTTGGGACATTCTATCTCAATGTATTCGGTCAGTGATTTCATGATAACAAAACCAAGAACAGGGTAATAATCAGGAATACCCTTTGAGTTCTCTTGAGCTTTATGACCTGATCAATCGCGTTTTTTCCAACCTAAGGGGCATCAGGGGGAACTTCTTGTCCCCCTAATGTATGAAACGGGTAGCTAGATCAGACTTGGTAAAAACGGTCACAGAGTTCTTTAAAATCATTCGGAGTTTTGTGAATCAGAATGTCCATTTCTCGTTTGACACTTTCTTCCGAATCGCTTGCATGTGCAGCGTTCACCATGACGTTTGAACCAAACTCTCTTCGTATGGAGCCCGGAGGCGCTTTGGAGGGGTCTGTAGGACCCAATGCTTTTCGTATTCTGGCGATTGCGTCGGGACCTTCATAGATTAGCACGAGACTTTCTTCGGTCCCGGGAGTGTTCATTTCGCTGGGACTGCATTCAGATCGAGATCGTCCAGACATGAAACGAACAATATTATCGAACTGTTTTTCACCGTAAATTGGACAAAGCAAATCACCGATTTTTTGAGCTGTTTCCTCATCGATAGCGCTGTCTAACGCTTTTTCTATAGCTGGCTTCACGATATCAGAAACGCGTCCGCTTAATTTGGTTCGAAGAACTTCCAACACTGGCCCGTAAAATTCAACAGCTTGGGCAGTAGACATCCTTTGGACTTTAATGCCCACAATAGACAGCCCTGTCTGACTGAAGAAATCAATAACGTTGCCGGGGCGCCCCATGGGGAATTTGAAGTTATCGGGCTTAATCATTGCCAGTGTAATCTGGGGTTTGACCCCTGCCGGATATTTTTCCACATCAGTGAGAACCCCACTATCTGAATAATACCTGGACAACAACCGAATTGCCTGCGCAGCGCCTTCTTCAGTCGAAGCGACCAAAACACCTGGCTCAAAGTAAACCGGTTTTTCATGAGTGCATGCATCACAGACTAAATCTCCATAAGTTCCCGAAATGGTTTCGCCACCATAGCGATCTGTCGATAATTCCCCAGCCACCTGGCGAATTTTGCACACAGCATCTTCACCTTGAAAGAGAAGAACCATGACTCTGTTTTTCTTGCCGGTGGCAGGATTGGGAGGGAAGTTCCTCAAGACATACTCAGCAGAAAGCTTTGAGATGTATTCAGAACTCGAATGGCCGGGTATCTGGAGGATTTTCGCATATTCCTGTGACAATTCCAAACTTGGGGCGTACATCCTGGCTCCTGCAAGCCTAAGTCCGGACCGGGCTACAAGTCTTGAGATGATGCCTCCAGTGCGTGATTTTTTTAAAGAATAAGGAGTAATGATTGCGTATGCTAACTGGTCTGCCATAAACTTGATGAGAGTGTTCCGGTAAATATGAAAACTTGAGAGCCATCATTTTCCGGGCCGGATGGGATTCTAGTTAAAAAAGTGAGAACAAGCAACAAAGAATAAATAACTAATTCAGAATTCTACCAATCTTTTGAAGCTTTTTTCCGCGCTTTTTCTTCACGTTCCAACCGTTTCTTCTCTTCTTTTAAGCGCTTCTGTTCCTCTTTGTAACGCTTCTGCTCTTCCTTCGTCATGTTTTTGAGGTCAGGAACAGCGTTGGTGATAGAGTCACCCGGCTTGGTCACAATGGAAGGAGGTAGCTCCGGTGTTGGAGAAGGGGGGAAGTCAGCAGAGGTTCGCATACGCACACCTCCGCGCACATTAACTGAGCTGTCTGTGTTTTGATAAAGAACAGGTTTGGAGCCAATATAATCGTAGAACTCCCGTTTTAGCATATTCCCGGAAGTATCCGTTACAAAGTAGATGAAACGACGTGCATGAATTTGATTGAGCACATGCAAACAGCTCCTGGAATCAATCATTGCCTTTGGATCGCTAAATGCAACCATGCCACAAATAGGAGTAACCTGATAGATGGTATTAGAAGCAGCATCTGTGATACGGACATAGAGGCGCATCTTATCAAGATAAGCTACTCGGATAAGGCTATATCGGCGTACTTCAGGCATTTCTTTCTGGGGATCGCCATCCAACTTTGGCACACCCACATCGAATTTCACGACTTCAACTCCCTTAACAACGTCCAAAGTAACTGAGTTGCTGTTGTAGAATTGCCCCCAATCCTCAACTTTTGCTGTTGCCGTGACTTTGTAGCGTCCAGAGCGGAGCATGTCAAATGCGGGTAAAATATTGACGCCCCTGGATGCTGCCACTGAAGAGGCCAGATCAAAAGTACCGCTCATGTCAATATCACCCAATCGATTGACGAAAGTTCCATCGTGGGATTCAACACTAAATCTAAGCCAGTCAGAGCTGGAACCCAGTGAGATTGTTTGACCCGAAAGGTTTGAAATTTCTACATGCGCAACGACCGCTTCCCCCGAAAGATACACGTTTTGGTCTAACGAGAGGCGAATAGTCAGTTGCCCCCAAACCGACTGGGCCCCTATCACACACACTGCAAATAATAATAAAATTATCCTCATTCTCAACACCCTCCGAATCCTAGCGAAGTATGCAATGAAAATCAACCACATAGTGTATTGGCTCTGAGTTTTCGAAGAGAAAGAGATTGTTGCAGGCGATATTTCAGTGCAGAATACACGTGTGTTATGAGGATAAATCAAGCATCAGTTCCAGTTCATGTTGGTGTGATAGGCGGGGGGACGGTCGGGGGCGGCGTTTATCAAGCCATTAGCCGAAATGCTGCTTTAATCGCATCGCGAACGGGAGTTTTGTTGAAAATTAAACGTGTTGCTGTCAAAGCTCTGGATGAGCCGCGTGCCGTAGATATACCGCTTTCACTTTTAACGATTGATTGGCGTGAAGTGGTAAATGACCCCGAAGTGAAGGTGGTTGTTGAATTGGTGGGTGGTACGGGAATCGCTAAAGAAATGATCCTAACTGCGCTGAAACAGGGTAAAAGCGTGGTTACTGCCAACAAAGCTCTTTTGGCAACCCACGGGGAGGAGCTTTTTAAAGTAGCATGTGAGAATAATACGGCGCTTTTTTACGAGGCAAGTGTGGCAGGTGGTATTCCTATCATCCGCTGCATTAGAGAAGGTTTTGTCTGCAACCGTTTTCTCAATATCAGCGGAATTATAAACGGGACTTGCAATTATATTCTTACTCAAATGGAGGCAATGGGGCATGGGTTTGAAGAGGTGCTGAAAGAGGCTCAGGATAGCGGATATGCGGAAGCCAACCCAAGCCTCGATGTTGACGGGTATGATGCACATCACAAAATTTCCATTTTAGCCTCTCTGGCCAATAACGCATGGGTTTCACCTGAACAGGTTTACAGAGAAGGTATTCGCTCTGTCATTGGCCTGGATATTCAAGCCTGCAGAGAATGGGGCTATAAATTAAAACTGCTTGGAGTTGTAAAATACATTTCAGAGGAGTCAGGTGTAGACAAGATTCATGTGCGAGTGGCTCCTACCTTGATAGCAAACACCCATATTTTGGCTCGTGTTGATGGCGTTTTTAATGGAGTTTCCGTGTTTGGAGATGTCGTCGGGGAGACGTTTTTATATGGACGGGGAGCTGGGCAAGACGCCACAGCCAGTGCGGTAGTTGGAGATATAACTGATGCGGCTCTGGATATCAGTAAAGGCATCCCGGCTCGTATGGTTCCTATGAGTTTGACTCGGCAGGTGTCAGTTCTGCCAATTGAAGAACTGAATAACCGTTTCTATATTCGGGCGATAACTGGTGTGGGTGCAGAAGAGAGGACAAAAGAACTTATTTCTGGAGAAGGTATTCAAGTCGATTCTTTAAAAGTATATCCAACTGGTTCTCACTCTTTCGTAGCCATGTTGACAGCCCCGACGAGTTGGAAACATTTAAAGAAAGTCCTGGCGATGCTGAAAGCAAGTTCGACATGTGTTGCAGAGCCGGTTGCTTTTATTATTGAAGATTTTGTAGGTGCTTGCAGTGAATAGACGAATATTTCTTAAATCGCTTCCAATTCTTGGATGTGTTTTCCTGGTGAGCAGCTGTGTTAGCAATAAGGTTCAATGGGAGGACCGGGTGGGGGAGTACACCTACGACCAGGCGGTTCTCGAAATGGGCCCTCCGGATAAGGAAGCGAGATTGGAGGATGGCACTCGAGTTTGCGAGTGGAGAACATCAAAAGGCGGCATATCCGGAATGGGTACTGGAACAAGCCTCTATATGGGCCCCTATGGGAACTACCCACAGGCCTTTACGGCGAGTCAGATGCCTGACTCCTATTTGAGGTTGACCTTTTCTCCTGAAAACAAACTTATCAGCTTCAAAAAAGTAAGAAGGTAATTAATGTTATCGATTTTTTAGAGGGCCTATATGTATACGATTCTGACTCGACTTTTGGTGTTTTTTTGTCTGTCCGCAGTTTTGGCCGGAGCTTTTTTTTGGTGTACTCCATTAATTAAACTTAACGAGGAAATGCATCGGGCTTTAATGAACGCAGAGCTGGAGCTCGATATGGCTAGCGAGACTTATTTGAAACTGGCTGAGGAGTTAGCGCAAATTCAGGTCAATCCGCGTAAGGTGGAAAAATACGTAAGAGAAGGCTTTCGTTATGCTAAGCAGAATGAAACTGTTTTCATTTTCGAAACGCTCCGTCCTTCAGTTACTATACCTCTAACACCTTGATATATAAGCTGCTTCAAAACCACAGCCAATACACTCCTCCCAGAATGATTGTGGTATAGACCCCAGCTAAAAGATCATCCGCTGTTATGCCTAGACCGGAGGGTAGCCTTTGGCTGCTACCTACCGGCCAGGGTTTAAGAACGTCAAAAAAACGAAACAAGAGAAAACCCAACACTGTAATCCAAGCAGTGGGTAGAGTAAAAAAGACACTCAATACAGGCATACCTCCGTGCTGAAAGAGATGAATACAAACAGGTGCTGTAAAGCACAAGGGCAGGGCGACTATTTCGTCCAGAACCACTGAGCCGGGATCACTTTTTTTTAGTATCACCTCGGCTTTTCCGCAAAGCCATATAGATAAAAAAAAGCTCGCCAGTTGTCCCCCCTGGAAAATCCAAAAATTGCCTGAACTAAGAAGAAGAGCAAACCAGCCTATCCCCAAAAATGCCCCGAATGTTCCCGGGGCAAAAGGAGCGAGACCCGTCCCAAAACCTTGAGCAAATAGTAAAACTAGTTTGTCTTTATTCATCGTTGATTCTATTTTCGGCGACGTGTTTTTTAAGCCAGAGCAGAGCTGATTCTTCGTCATGAAACTCACCATCTAATTGAGCTTCATATGCTATCGATTGGATTATTCCTATGCGAGGGCCGGGGGAGAGCCCTGTCTCTAGTATAATCATTTTCCCTTTAATAATGGGAGCGGGAGCACCGTGGGTGATCTGGAGATCTTCAGCCATTTTTTTCATGCGCAGTATGGACTCGCCAACTCCAAGTTTCTTCTTTTTGTGGGGCGATAGCGAATACCTGCCAGCACGGTCAGCGGCCCAGAGGCACAAAAGATTTTCAATCCTCTCAGGGTGTAAACGATGTGCCAAACGGCGGAGTGATTTTTCCGAAAGCTCGGGGGCATCCACGCCAAACATGTGGTTCTCTGTAAGCAAGAGAACTCTTTTTCTTAGTGTTTCCGGAATGCCTATTTGTGACAAAAAACCTTCTATGTGACTGATTCCGGCTGCAGCATGCCCTTTGGCTCTAACGCGTCTGATACCCTCCTCGTGTTCAAAAACAAGAGTGTCCGGTTTTCCAAAATCGTGACAGAGCGCGGCAAAAAGAAGAATAGCACGCGTAGAAGGATCTAACTTATTCCATTCGGGCTGTTGAACGAGTTGATCACATGCCAAAAGTGTGTGAGTGAGAACATCTCCCTCGCTATGCCAAATGGGGTCTTGTGGACAGTTGCGTAGCCTCGCAAGCCCCGGTGTGTGCTCAATCCATTGGGTTTGTTCCAGAAATAAAATACCGAGGGAAGGCGTGACAGACCGAGTTGCCCACTTGAGCCATTCATTATAAATTCGCTCCAGAGAGAGTTCACGGTATGAGGGTAAAATGCTTTTGCACAGGGAAATTGTTTCAGGTGCAGCCCTGAGGTTAAAGCGTGACGCAAAATGCATGCCGCGCAACACTCTCAAAGGGTCTTCAATGAAAGCAGGGCTGGTATGGCGTAGAACACGATGCTCCAAGTCGTTTTGACCATTAAAAAAATCCAATACCGTTTGATCTTTGAAACTGTACATCATGGCGTTGATAGTAAAGTCTCTGCGTGACGCTGCATCGCGAGGGTTTAGATCCGGGTCGTGTTCAATTTGGAAACCTCGATGTCCGGGGGAGAGTTTTGAATCTTTTCTTGGAATTGAAAAATCATAATAGCCCCCGGATTGAGTCTTCAATTTGACTACGCCAAAAGACTTTCCCACAGTACAAACTTTTCCGAAAGGAAGAAGAATCTCAGAAAGTTTTTCTAAAGAAATGCCATAAACTTCTGTATCATAATCAAGCCCGTTCATCCCCAGAAGAGCATCCCTTACGGCGCCGCCGACCAAATATGCTGGAATGCCTCTCGGTTCGAAACATTGCCGAACAATTTCAAGAAGCTCTTTAGGAATAAAACGGGAGATCGACATATATACTTTCCCCAAATGTATCGCTGAGAATTCAGTACCGCGAGCTACTTTTCTCAACCTTGGGCCGAGCTCAGAATGAAGTGTATTAATGTTTCAGCGCTCTACCTGGCCGAATTCATGATTTCTTCAATCTCGTCGGCTTCTATGGGGATGTCTTTCATTAAGTTTTCAGGGCCGTTTTCTCCGATATAAATGGTGTTTTCCAAGCGGATTCCAAATCCTTCTTCCCTAATATAAATCCCCGGCTCACAAGTGAGCACCCACCCTGGTTCTATTTTCTGGCTAAGAGGGTAAATCGCATCGTGAACATCCAGTCCGATTGAGTGAGAAACTCCGTGCATAAAATACTTTCTCACCAAAGGTGCATTTGCACTTTCTTCATTCAGCTCGGATTGAGTGAAAAGCCCTAATTTCAGGCACTCTTCTTCAACAAACTCTTCTGTTGCGGCACGCAGGTCGCCAATGGTAAGCCCCGGCTGCATTGCTCCAATTGTCAGGTGGTAAACACGCAATACCGCATCATATACCTCCCTCTGTCGACGGGTAAAACGGCCCGAAACCGGTATTGTCCGAGTCATATCCGCCATGTAATTACCATAACCGGCCCCGACATCCAACAATACTATTTCACCTTCTTTACACACCTTATCATTTTGAAGATAATGCAAAACACAAGAATTGGGGCCTGAAGCAATGATGGGTTCGTATGAAAAAACGCCCTTGTTCCTGATAAATTCATAAGCAAAATCTGCCTCGATTTCCGCCTCATTCATATTTGGTTTGAGGTTTTTCAAGACCCGATTGAAACCCCTGCCTGTGATTTCACAAGCTTTGCGTATCAACTCTATTTCAATAGGGGATTTAATCGCTCGTAGTTGATACATTAGCTTGGCCAAGCGGTGATATCGATGCAGAGGATATTCCTCCTGACAACGTATTACAAAGCGCATTTCCCGAGTTTGTACTTCGTTGACGGCACGATAATAATCATTGCTGTTCAGGTAAATATCCTCTATTTCACACATCAAATGACGAAAGATGGATGGAAACTCCGAAAACCAGCGGACATTTTTGATTCCTGATATCCGAGAAGCCTCTTGCTGGGTGTATTTGTAGCCTTCCCAAATGACGAGGTTTTCATTGGTTTCTCTTAAAAAAAGAATCTCTCGCATTGTGGGGTCGGGGTGGTCCGGCCACAGCACCAGGATGGTTTCCTCCTGATTAATCCCTGTCAGATAATAGATATCCGAGTTTTGGTGATATCGCATGGTACCATCAGCGTTAGTCGGCATGATATCATTCGAATTAAGAATAGCTGCCGATCCCGGACTCATTAAGCGTACCAGGCGTTCACGGTTTTGAATGAACAAATTGGGATCTGTAGGTATATATTTCATAACTGCTCTTATCTATTTATAACTGGATTTGTAAAGCTCGAAGCTTGAAAGAGTAGGGCAGGCACGTGCACTCTCAATAACAAGTCTTACTTTTTGAGCCGTGGTTTCCGGAACTCGCAAAATCCATTTATACCCTATAGTGGTGCCTTTGGCTATTTCTTTCCACGCCGACTTTTCTGAATCCCAGGCATCCAGATGATAGCCAGAAATACGCTGACCCAGTTCTATATATTCCTGTAGAAGAACCAAGTCGAAAGTGGTTGGTACGCCCAGATCGATTTCGATGGCTCCTTGCGTTTGACCATCATCCAGGGACCAATAAGTTTGCCGCTTGCCATCAGCTATATTCGCTGCGGAAAATTGAGACGAATTACCCCTTACCGCGCTGGCACTGTATTGTTTATTGGCGGCCAGGTTTGTTTTGAAGTTTTCTTTGATCGCGTGGTTAAATTCTTTCAAACGAGCTACGTCATTTTCATGTAAAAGTCCACGTCGATCTGGGGGAACGTTAAGGTGTAAACAGCAGTTGTGCCCCACTGACCTATAGTAAATATCCAAAAGATGTGAAAGTGTTTTGACTTTTGAATCTTCCTCGCTGTGGTAGAACCATCCCGGGCGGATAGAAACATCGCATTCAGCCGGGGCCCATGCATTGCCGACCGGATTGCCTTCACCCATTTGCTTTTGCGTTCCGCCGCCGATTGCCACCGATGATGGATCATACAAAGACCAGCAGGTTTCCTGTGCCAGTCCGTCTTCATTTCCCACCCATCTGACATCACCTCTGTCGCTGAAGATGACAGCGTCCGGAGCAAGCTCCCTGACAATTTTGAGATACGCGTCCCAATCGTATTCCTGTCGTTTTCCGTTGGGGCCTTCGCCACAGGCTCCATCCCACCAGACCATGGATATTTTTCCATATTGAGTAAGGAGCTCTCGAAGTTGATTCTTATAATATTCGTTGTATTTCGGCGAATCCCCATAGAATCGACTATTGCGATCCCACGGGCTCAAATAGACACCAAAATCCAATCCCACTTCTTTGCAGGCTTCAGAAACTTCTTTTACAACATCTCCTTTACCATCCTTCCAAGGGCTATTCTTAACAGAGTGCTCTGTATATGCACTGGGCCAAAGGCAAAAGCCATCATGATGCTTTGCTGTAAGGATCAGCATTTTGAATCCGGCATCCTTGGCCGCTTTTGCCCATTGCTTTGCATTAAAATCGCTTGGGTTAAAGACACTGGGAGATTCCGTCCCTTCACCCCATTCGCGGTCGGTGAATGTGTTTACTCCAAAATGCAGGAACATATACTGCTCGCGCTGTTGCCATATCAGTTGGTTGGTATCGGGTATGGGCTGGATAGGCGCCGGAGCTGTAGAGGCCAGCAGAGATAAACTTAGCGATAAGCCGGCAACGGCAGTCGAAAATAGTTTCAAAAGATACTTTTTATTTTGCATAACTTCCTTCAGAAAACAACTGGTCCATGGTAACTGTTCTTGGGTAATTTTCAAGTATAATCGGCCCACTCGCATTGCCTC
>CAZSTC010000025.1:0-32900 GCA_964609795.1 uncultured Verrucomicrobiota bacterium | reverse complement strand
CTGCACGACATTTTTTGCAAAAGAGATTGTTCTTTGCTGGTGCCATCACTAGAATTGCCCTTCTATGAGAGAGGACTTAGGTCTCCTATTGCAATTGCAGCAGTGGGACTTGGAGACGATGCGGTTGGAAAGCGAATTAAATTCGTGGGCTCCGCAGCGTGCGGAGTTGGTAGCTAAAGTGCTTCAAGGCAGGGAACAAGCTGAAACGCTCAAACAGGCGTGGGTACAGCTCGAAGTTGCGCGAAAGGGGCTGGAATCTCAGATAGCTCAACTGCAGGCAATGGCCGACAAGTATGCCACTCAACAGCTTCAAACCAAAAAGAACGAAGAATACCGTGCTTTTCAATCCCAGATAGAAATCACGCGCAAGAATATCAGCGAACTGGAAACGAAGATTTTGGAAAAGATGGATTCTGAAGACCAGGCTCGTAAAAGGTATCAGAAGGCTTTGAAGACCAACGAGGCTGCAGAGAAAGACTGTAAAGAGCGTATTCAATCCCTGGATGACCTCAAGAAAAGTCGTGCGCGAGAAGTTCAAGAGAGGAAGGTAAAAAGGAGCAAACTTGCTGACTTAGTGGAACCAAAATTAAGATCTGTCTATGAACGGATGTTTGCAAATAAGCGCGGGCACGTTTTAGTCGGTGTGGATGGAGGGTCTTGTGGTGGGTGCCATATCAAGCTTCCGCAGCAGCTGATACTAAGTTGCCGTTCCGACGAAATCACCAACTGCATTAATTGCGGGTGCATGCTTTACTATAGTCCTGAAATGAGTGTTTGAAGATGGTCTGTCCTCTTTCAGATGGAATATCCTAGCTTCTTAATCAAACATCTTTGAACGCATTAAAACCAATTAAAGTTTTTGTCGCTCTGCTTTCCTTTTTCGTTGTTTGCGCCCTCAACGGAAAAACACAGGTGGAAGGCTACCAGTCTGATTTTTCCCTTGCCAGCTTAGTCTCATTACTGCCGAAGAATGTTCGATATTTAGTCCATGTGAACGTTCATCAAGCTTTACGAGAAAAGAACGGACAGGAACTGAAAAAACTTTGGGTCACCCCGATGTTGGAAGCCTATGGCACCATTGTTTCTCCCAAGGTTAAGTGGACTCCTGAAAGCATGGGGTCTATAACCTATTTTGGAGATGGGGTATACACAAACCACTCTGAACAGGTTTACCTTTTTAAGCCGGTTTCGACCCAGTGGCTAAAAAAAATTCGAGAGAGCTTTGAGGCGGACAGAGAAGCGCCGTCTCGTTATGGTTACTATGCCGTAATTAAGCACAATGTTGTTTATGTCAGCCAAAGTAAGGAAAAACTGGAGTCTGCACTGCGCAAAAGCGAGAATTTGGCTCCTTTGCTGGAGAAATTACCTGACTCGAATGGGAGCTATATTGAGTTAGTTTTTGACCAACAACTCGGGGATATGTTGGCTTTACCGATGGGTGTATCCCAAGCAATTAGAGAAATTGAAAGGTTTCGGTTACACCTTTTTGAGCAGAAGGATAGGTGTTTCCTTGAAATCTGTTTTGATTTTCGAGCCGGCTCAGATGTCGAGGCTTTCAATAAACAGATTCAAATGGCCTTGAGTGTACTCCGTATGGCTGATGAGGAAAACCTGATGAGCCAATTGCAGAAACCGCAAGCGACCGTCACAGGGCAGACCCTGGCGATGAAAGGAGAATTTGCTACAACAGGTGGAGGAGTGCCAAAAGGGTATTATCTTCTATTGGGAAGTTTATTTGGAGTTGAGCCAAAGGCTTTGTCAAATTAACCCTTCACTTGCTTTGAAATGTCGAGCCTTTTGAGCTGGATATTACGAGCAAAAAAGTACATATTTTCGGTGCAGTGAAGTCCATGACAGGATATGGAGGCGGAGAAGCCTCTAAGATGGGAATCAGAGTGACTGTGGATGTCAATTCTCTGAATCGGAAACAAAGCGAACTTTCTATCTCTTTGCCCGGAGGAATGGAAAGTTTGGATTCAACGGTTAGGGAGTTTGTTAACCCCTTGTTTTCAAGGGGGCGGCTCTCAATTCGGATTGGAATTCAGGCGATGGAAGAATCTCATACCATTCGATTCAACGAAAGAGCGGCTCAGCAATATCTCAAGGATATAACTCTCTTTGCCCAAAAGTTAAAAATACCCTCTGAAATTCCTTTGGAAAAATTATTGGAGTTTCCCGGAGTAGTGGAGAATCGAACAAGCCGAATGACTCCTGAGGAGGGATGGCCTTTGATCGAGAAAGCGCTTAAAAGGGCGATGAAAGAGCTGGTCGCGATGCGAGAGCGCGAGGGAAAATACTTGAAGGCTGAGCTGGTCAAGCGAATGGATGGTTTGAAGGAGATACTTCAAAGGATAGAAATTGAAAGCAAAGGACTTTCAGAAAAATATAAAAAAGCGCTGCTCAAAAGAATCCAAAGTGCAGGTTTAGAATCGCTCAGTGCAGAAGACCCGAAGATTATTCAGGAAGTTATTTTTTTTGCGGATCGCAGCGACATCACCGAAGAGATCACCCGGCTAAAAAGCCATTTTGCTCAATTTAAACACGCTACCCAGACGAGTAAACCAGTGGGGAGAATGTTGGATTTTTTGGCTCAGGAAATGGGCAGGGAGATAAATACGATTGCCTCCAAGGCTAATGACAGCATTATTTCAGCCTGCACCGTAGAATTTAAGACTGAGTTGGAAAAATTCCGCGAGCAAGTGCAAAATGTCGAATAATGCTAACACAAAAAAGATAGGATTCAAATGTTCACATGTCCATAGTAAACATGATCAAATTGGGAATCAGAGCTTTGGCTTTGTGGAAACGTGGCAAATCTGTGTATCGGGATTCGGATGCTCTGAAAGAAAAAGTTGAAAAAGCACAAGGGCTGGCAGCACAAATGTACGAGAAAGTTGGACGTCCCGATGCAGCTCAGGTGGGAGGTGCTTTGGGCAGAAGTGCCGGCAAAGCTTTTTTAAAGCTTAAAAAGCTTAAGGAAAAAATTGATAATACTGATCTATAAGAAAATATTGAATTTGATATGGTTTCAAAATTAAAAGTTGGGGTCATGGGCACTGGTTCTTTGGGTAAAGAGCATGCGAGGGTTTATTCCGAATTGCAGGCGGATGGAAGGGTGGAGTTCGCCGGTATTTACGACGTTTCAGTGGAATCGCTTCGGGCGGTAAGTGAGAAGCTGGGAGGTGTGAATGTTTTTACAAGTCAGGAAGAGTTGATTAAGCGTTGTGATGCGGTGAGCATTGTTACTCCGACGGTGACTCACTTTAAATTGGCAAAAACACTCTTACTAGCCGGCAAGCATGTCCTGGTGGAGAAACCGATGTGTGACCGAGCTGATCAGGCTTATGAATTGGTTACATTAGCTCAAAATCGCAGTTGTGTGCTTCAGGTAGGGCATGTGGAACGCTTTAATCCCGTTTTTGGTTATTTACAAAAAGCTGCCCCTGATCCGCGTTTTATCGAGACACATCGTTTGAGCCCGTATCCAGCACGCAGTACTGATATCGGAGTGGCACTGGACCTGTTGATCCACGACTTGGATGTTGTATTGGCTTTTGTGAAGTCTCCTGTTTCGCATGTAGATGCAGTCGGTATTCCCGTTTTGAGCCAATCGGAAGATATTGTGAACGCTCGTATCAATTTTGCGAATGGGTGTGTCGCCAACATGACTGCCAGTCGAGTGAGCCCTGAGCGGATGCGTAAGATCCGAGTTTTCAGTGGAGGGGAAACCCCATGCTATCTTTCTTTGGATTATCGTCAACAGAAGGGGTATGTTTATCGGATGGCAAGGGAAGATGAGAAGGAATCGAGTGTTTTCAAAAAACTACTGGCGGCGGCAACTCCCTCTTTGAGCAATTCATCCATTGTAAGCGAGTTTGCGGGGAAAAAAATTGTGCGAGAACCGGCTCCGATTGAAAAAGAGGAACCCTTAAAAATGGAGCTTGCGAGCTTTGTCGAATGTGTTAAAACGCACTGTGCACCAATTGTCTCGGGTGAATCTGCGTGCAGAGCTTTAGATTTGGCTTTTGAGATTACCCGGCAGATTCAGGAGAAGATGAATAGAACTGCAGGTGCATGAATTGCCTATCCATAATGTTCATTGCCGGAGAAGCCAGCGGAGACGCTTTGGCGGCTGAGCTCCTAAGGGGACTTCGAAAAAAGAGCCCTTCTCCGATAAATGCGTTTGGGGCTGGCGGGGGAAGATTGAAAGCTGAGGGCGCTGAGCTTTCCATTGACCTAACCCAGCATGCAGTAGTTGGTCTGTGGGAAGTTCTCAAGCATTATCAGACGCTGAAAGGCCTTTTCATGAAGCTCTTGACCGAAGCCATAGAGCATCGCCCGCAGATTGTGATATTAGTGGACTATCCGGGCTTTAACCTGCGGTTTGCTAAGGCGCTTAAAAAACACGTACGGGAGCATCCAGAGTCAGGCTGGAATCCTAAAGTGGTCCAATTTATCTCTCCACAAATCTGGGCTTGGCATGAAAGCCGAATTCGTCAGATTGCACGAGATGTAGATATGATCCTGAGCATTTTCCCTTTTGAAAAAGATTGGTATCAGCACAGGGCTCCGAATTTACAAGTTGAGTATGTCGGGCACCCGTTGTTAGATCGTTATAAAGAATATGCTTCACGGGTCGGGGAGAGAATTCCAGGAGAGCCATATCACGTGTTACTTCTTCCCGGTAGCCGGGAAAAAGAATTGAGTCGGCACCTTCCTGTAATGGCAAAGGTAGCGCCGCTGATAACCAAAAAAGTGAAAGCAAAGTTCCTCGTGGTGATTCCTGACGAAAAATTGAGGGCCATAGTGGAAAAATCTTTTTCAAAAATCGAAGTTGAGATTTGTGTTCGAAACTTGGCGGAATCACTTCTTTGGGCAGACGTGGCCATTGCTTCATCCGGAACGGTAACCATGGAATGTTCTTATTTCCAGGTACCGACGGTAATTCTCTATAAGACTTCTTTTTTGACGGCATTTCTCGGGCGTCTTTTTATCAAGGTCAAGTGCATTGGGATGCCTAATATTCTTTCGGGTAATCGTCATGTTTATCCGGAATTTATCCAGCGAAATGCTACCGCATCCAATCTTAGCGAAGCGGTATTGAGATTCTTGATTCGGGAAGACGTCCGCTCCCAAACTAAAACCGATTTACAAACAATGCTCGCTACTTTGGGGGGAGAAGGAGCTTGCCAGCGGGCCGCAGGAAAAGTTTTGGAGTTATTCGAAAAATGATTTGGCGATATCCAGAATGCCTGAGCCACTGACTAAAATTGCAATGATTGCCAACGGGACAACATATCTAATCAGGGGAAGCCAGTATTTTTTCCCAAAAAAAGGATGTTTGCCATCCTGAGTGATCTCTGCCAGAACTTTTTCTGGTTTCCATACGTAGCCCACGAGAATGCAAAGCATCAGGCCGCCTACAGGGAGAAGCATATTGTTGCTTACAAAGTCCAAAAGGTCAAAGATGCCCATCCCGTATATTTTAAACCACCCAAGAGTACTGCCCATTGATAGTGTGCAAAAAACTCCTAAGATAGTAACGATGAGTGATGCTACAATAACGGCTTTCCTGCGAGATAACCTGCGCTCATCTACCAGATAAGAAACCGGCACCTCCAGAACGGATATTGAAGAAGTCAGCGCTGCAAAGAGGACGAGCAGGAAAAAAAGAATTCCGAAAACATATCCCCCTGACATTTGTCTGAAAATTTCAGGTATGACGATAAAAAGAAGTCCCGGCCCTTGCTCGGGTTCCATTTTAAAGGAAAAAACAGCGGGGAGAATGGCCAGGCCCGCCAAGACAGCTACCAAACTGTTACTCATGGCAATCAGCCAGCTTGAGCGGCTCAGTGGGGTGTCTTTACCCAGATAGCTGGCGTAAGTAAGCATAATTCCAAAGCCAACACTCATAGAGAAAAAGACCTGACCTAGAGCCGAAATAACTGTCGACGCATTGATTTTTGAAAAATCAGTTTCAAAGAGGAAACGAACTCCGTCCATTGCCCCGGGTAAGGTCAAAGAGCGAATTACAATTAAAACCAGCATGAGGAAAAGCAGTGGCATCATAAGGCGGTTTCCCCATTCTATCCCCTTGGAAATTCCTCGCCATACAAAAAAGCCCGTTATTGCCATGAAGGCAAATTGAGAGAGTAAGGGCAAAACGATGGATGTCGAAAAAGATTGAAATCCTTCCGCGGTCAAGGTGTGGGGTGCGATAACGGAGCCGAATAAGTAGTAAATAACCCATCCGCCAATCATGCTGTAAAAGGAAAGTATCAAATAATTAGCCAGGATTGCGATAGTGCCGACAAAACCGAATTTTGAGTGGATAGAGCGAAAGGCCCCATAGGTGCTGGTACCTGTATATCTGCCCAAGGCTTGTTCTGCGACGAGAAGACTTACCCCTACAAAAACCGCCATGACCAAATAGAGCAATACGAAGGCGCCACCACCATTCATTCCGGCCAGGTAGGGGAATCTCCATATATTGCCTAAGCCAACAGCTGAGCCTATTGCCGCGATGATGAAGCCGTAAGTTCCAGACCAATTTCCTCGAGCACTCATAAATACCCTCTGATTTATCTCTACTTAAACTACTGACGTCAAGAAAAAGAACTTCCAGGGCAAAAGAGAATATCTCCAAGTTCCTGTCAGATGACTTTAATCTTTTTATAGGTAAATGCATCAGATAGAATCTTTCCCGCGAGTCTGAAACAATGAAGATTCTGTTTATAGGAGATATTGTAGGCCGGGCGGGAAGAGAGGCCGTAAAGAAAAGAGTGTCTGTCTGGGTCAAGGAGCGTCAGATAGATGCAGTCATTGCCAATGGAGAAAATGCAGCGGGAGGTTCTGGAATCACGGCGGCTACGGCAGAAGATCTTTTTCGATCAGGGGTTCATGTTATAACACTGGGTGATCACACTTGGGATCAAAGGGAGCTTCCCCAATATATTGAGAAGGAAACGAGACTGATCCGTCCGGCTAATTACCCGGAAGGTGTTCCGGGGAGAGGCTGGGGCGTTTATGAAAATAGCGGTTTTTGTCCTCCTATTGGGGTGCTCAATTTACAAGGGCGTACTTTTATGGACCCTATTGATGATCCGTTTCGAGCTGCCTTGCAATTAGTTTCGGTTTTAAAAGAAAAAACGCCGGTAGTTTTCGTGGATTTTCATGCAGAAGCTACCAGCGAAAAAATTGCTATGGGACGTTTTCTGGATGGAAAAGTCTCTGCCGTGGTGGGGACTCATACGCATGTTCAGACGGCTGACGAGCAGATATTTCCGGGCGGAACTGCATTTTTGTGCGACGTGGGCTTTACTGGAGCTCATGAAAGCGTCATTGGCCGCCGTATTGAACCGGTTTTAAAACGGTTTGTCTCAGGATTGCCTCAGCGCTTTGAAGTGGCCGATGAGGATGTTCGGTTCAGTGCTGTACTGATTACCGTGGATGATATCACAGGCAAAAGCACAGCTATTGAGCGAATATTTGAAAAACTGGAAAGCTAAGTTTTATTAAATTTTCAGCTAGAGAAATTGATGGGAGAAGAGTTTGTACAGTGGAATTTTGACGACCTCCTTTCACCTCCGAGAGAAGAGGAGCGGATTGAGACAGAATCAAAACGTAAGGTCTATTCTGTAGAGGAGCTGACATCAGAAATAAAGTCTTTATTGGAGAAGAAGTATGCCACTCTTTGGGTAACCGGTGAAGTCTCCGGACTCAGACTCCAAAGTTCTGGTCATTGTTACTTTACTCTCAAAGATACCGGGGCTCAAATTCAATGTGTTCTTTTTAAGGGGACTCGGGGAGCAAACAGGAAACTGATCGAGGATGGTAAAAAGCTTACTCTTCAGGGAGAGATAAGTCTTTATGAGCTCCGGGGGCAATATCAACTGATTGTCAGGCAAGTTGAGGAAGAGGGCATCGGAAAATTGGCGGCGGAGTTTGAAAAACTTAAAAAGCTACTTCAGGCAGAAGGGCTTTTTTCTCCTGAACGCAAACGCCCTATTCCTCTTTATCCTCGAAGAGTGGGTATTGTTACTTCACCCACCGGGGCCGCTTTACAGGATATACTGAAAGTTTTTAGAAACGAAGAAAACTTTCTGGAAGTGGATGTTGTTCTTGCCCCCAGCAAGGTACAAGGAGAGGGAGCCTCTGCTGATATTGTGAAGGCGATTGAGCTCCTCAATATCTACCATGTGCAGGTGAAAGAATGTGAAAAATTGGATCTAATTCTGGTTACGAGAGGAGGAGGAAGCACGGAAGATCTTTGGTGCTTCAATGAAGAGAAGGTGGCCAGAGCCATTGCCGCTTCAGCATTGCCGGTTATTTCTGCTGTGGGACATGAGATCGATTTTTGCATTAGTGACTTTGTTGCTGATCATCGCTCCGCAACTCCCACGGCAGCTGCTGAATTCATTATCCAGAATTTGTTAGCTCTTCGCGAAGAGCTGAAAGAAGGCTTTAGCCGTATGACTCTATGGGCTAAACGTTCTTATGCCTGGGCCGTCAGCGAAGTTGAAAATATGAGTTTTCAGCTATCCATTCTTTCCCCACAAAAAAGAGTGGAAGATTTTTATTTACGGCTGGATGACAATAGTCAGGTGATGGGGCGAATTATGCAAAATACACTTAACGATTGCGCCACGGAGATTCGGCATCTCAAGGAGAGAATTCTCGGGCAGCGGCCTGCCGATCGTTTGACGAGTGCAAATGCCGAACTATTGGAGAATAAACGTCGTATTTGTGAAGGCTTCCAAAATTATTTGAATGTTTCTCGTTCAAGCTTGGATTATTTGAAACGCTCGCTCGAACTGCTTGATCCCAAAACCAGCCTCAAGAGGGGATACTCCATCACAATAGACGCTTCGAGTAAGGGCATTATCAAGAGTAAGTCAGAGCTTGTCCCGGGAAAGAACATTATCACTCTGCTAAAGGATGGGAGTGTGGAGTCCGTTGTAAAAGAGGAAAAGGATAATGGTCTGGATAGTTTATTCGGGTAACAGAACCTTGAATAATATTTTATAAACAAGAGCTTTTGGTCACTGGATATGTAATAAGTATTCGAGCTGTGATAATTCTTTGTTGAAAAATCTGCCTTTGTTATTGGAATAGCCCCCGCTTTTGTGGACTAAGAGCTTCTGAAAGGATTGCAAAAAGACTCAAAAACGGTAATGATGGGCTGGCTTTTGTAAGAGATAATTCATGGCTGAATACAAAATACAACTTCCTGTTTTTGAAGGGCCCTTAGATTTGCTCCTCTATCTGATAAAGAAGGAAGAGGTGGATATCTATGAAGTTAATCTTACCCGGATTGCAACGCAGTTCATCGAGTATCTGGAAGAAATGAAAAAGACGGATCTGGATATTGCGGGTGAGTTTATGGTGATGGCTGCCACACTGGTTTGGATTAAAAGTAAGGAGTTGCTCCCGGTTGAACAACGTTCTCTTGAGGATTTGGAGGAAGAGAACGCAATAGACCCACGATGGGAACTAATTCAGCGTTTGGTGGAATATAAGAAATTTAAGGAAGTTTCGGGTAAGCTGCAACGGTGGGAAGTTGAGCAGGAGGATGTTTTTCCTCATCAAATTGGTAAGCAGAATTTTCCAAACCAGGAGGAAGAACTCAAGCTTAACGTCTCTCTAATGGACCTTTTAAGAGCCCTTAATGGTGTGTTGGAGAGGATGGAAGAGCGTGGAGTGCCCAAAGAAATCGAAGGGGAGCGCTGGACTGTCAGGGAAAAGATAACTTTTCTCAAGGATACTTTGCGGAAGTGCGGACGGATGATGTTTTCAGAATTGTTCAGGTCAACGGCAACGCGTTTGGAAGTAGTTGTGACTTTTCTGGCACTTTTGGAGTTAGCCCGGTTGCATGAAGTGCAGTTAGAGCAGGCAGAAACATTTGGTGAAATTTATATCCAAGATGCCTCTGTGACGAGTAATAGTCATTTTTAAAAGGCAGGCGTGTTCATCGCAAATGGGGAGCAGTAATAAGAAATTGAAATGGAACTGAAATCAATCATCGAGTCTTTGCTATTTTCCTCCTCACGTCCTTTGTCTGTAGAAGATATTCGTCAGGTGATCCAAGGGGTAGGGGATCAAAACGAAGACCTTTCGCTCAAAGTGTTCCAGAATGTGAAGGCCGAAAAGATTGAGCAGGAGTTGCGGCTTCTTCAAGACGAGTATGAAGAACTTAACAGGACTTGGCGTTTAGCATGCGTGGCTCAGAGTTGGCTGTTTGTTTGCTTGCCAGAATATGCTCCCTGGATTCGTTTTTTCACGGGAGAGAGGGCGAGGCCGCCTCGTTTGACACCTCCCGCGCTGGAAACTTTGGCCATTATTGCCTATCGGCAGCCAATGACTCGTTCTGAAGTAGAGGATATCCGCGGGGTATCTGTAGATGGTGTAATTGGAACCTTGCTCGAAAGAAAACTGGTTTGCCAGCAAGGCAAAGCTGATTTACCGGGACGTCCCACACTCTTCGGGACTACCCCTGAGTTTTTACAGTATTTTGGATTATCTTCACTTGAGGACCTCCCCGATGCGTCAGAATTGCGGCGCTACGCAATAAATCCTTTACAGACAGTTGGCAAAGAAGTAGAAAGACAAACAGAGGGAAAAGAAAGCCGGTCTGAGGAAGTTGCGCCGGC
The DNA here is from genome assembly GCA_964609795.1 of uncultured Verrucomicrobiota bacterium. Taxonomy (GTDB): domain Bacteria; phylum Verrucomicrobiota; class Verrucomicrobiia; order Limisphaerales; family UBA1412; genus UBA1412. The sequence continues at coordinate 22,251 of CAZSTC010000025.1, read as the reverse complement.
AATCCGTCAGTCAGAGCTATTCCTCAAAGAGGATGACAACTTTGAAAATTTAAATAACATTCATGAATAAACAACATCTTACAGAACAAGAGCTTGAGCTCCATCGCAAAGAGATAAATCGTTTGGATAAAGAAATTGTACAACTCCTGAACGACCGAATATCCCATGCGGTGAGTATCGGAGAGATCAAGCAGCGTGATGGCCAGGAGATCTATGCCCCTCATCGGGAAAGGGAGATTTTTGATCGTATCAAATCCATGAACCAGGGGCCCGTAAAAGATGAATCTCTTTGTGCTATTTATCGTGAGGTTATGTCTGCAGCCCTGGCTTTGCAGAAGACTTTAGTCGTGGCTTACCTGGGCCCGGAAGCGACTTTCACTCACCAGGCTGCATTAAGACGCTTTGGATCCAGTTTGACCTATTCACCGCTTAAGACGGTCGCCGATGTCTTTACCGAGGTCAGTAAAGGATGTGCAGATTATGGAGTCGCTCCGGTGGAAAACTCTACGGAAGGGGTGGTGAATAATACGTTGGATATGCTGGTGGATACAGATCTTAAGATCGTTGCCCAAATCATGATGGGAATACGCCAGTGCCTGATTGGCTTGGGAAAGAAAGATGATATCAGAAGAATATATTCTCACCCGCAGGCCATTGCCCAATGTCGCTTCTGGATACAGCGGAGCCTGCCTCATGCGGAGATAGTAGAAACTTCTTCTACGACGCGTGCTGCTGAGCTGGCAACCAGCGATCCCTCCAGTGCTGCTCTGGCAGGAGCATTAGCTGCAGAAACCTATGATTTAGATATTCTGGAAGACAATGTTCAGGATAGTCAGGCTAATTTTACCCGCTTTTTGGTTTTGGGCCGTCAATGTCCTCCACGTACAGGGAAAGACCGGAGCAGTCTGATGATCAGTGTTCCGGATCGTGTGGGAGCGCTTTTCGAGGCTTTGGAGCCTTTTACAAAAGCCAAAGTGAATATGACTCGGATCGAGTCACGTCCCAACAAGAGAAAAGCTTGGGAGTACTACTTTTTTCTGGATATCGAAGGCCATACAGAAGACCCACAAGTGGCAGCGGCTATTACCGAGTTAGAAAAGCGTGGGGCTTACGTTAAAATTCTGGGATCTTATCCGGAATCCGAATGGGTTTAAGGCTGACTTTATAATATCTCTCGATCCTTAGATCCTCTGCTGGGGCCTACAATTCCCCTGCGTTCTAATATTTCCATGATGCGGGCAGCACGATTGTAGCCCAGTTTTAAGTCTCTCTGCAGCATGGAGACGCTGGCTCGATTGCGTGTGTAGATGACATCTATGCTCTTTTGAATCAGGTCCTCATCTTCCTCGTCTTCTTGCTCAGCCTCTTCGGCGTCAGGTTGGCTGAGTTGCCTTAAGAAATCTTCGAAGAAGTTAGGCTTGGCCTGCTCAGAGATAAAGTTAAGGAGAGAAGTGATCTCATTATCAGTGATAAGGGCTCCTTGAATGCGAGTCGTGCGAGCTCTCCCCGGAGGTAAAAATAGCATGTCTCCTTTTCCCAAAAGTTTCTCAGCCCCCATGCAATCCAGAATGGTGCGTGAGTTAATGGCATCAGCAACCTGAAACGCAATTCGAGTTGGTATGTTGGATTTAATGACTCCGGTCACCACGTCCACGCTGGGGCGCTGGGTTGCAACGATGCAGTGAATTCCGGCAGCTCGTGCCATTTGCGTGATTCGAGTAATCAGGGTTTCAACCTCTTTACCCGCTACAAGCATGAGGTCAGCCAGCTCATCAATGATCAGAATTACATAGCTCAATTTATCCGGGATAACGAGCTCTTCATCACGTGGAACAGAGATTTCCTTATCCAGTTCCACGGCCACGCCTTCGGTAGGAATATCCTCGCTAGCTGTTTCCGGAAGAGGATGTTCTTCGATCTTTTCTTGAATTTCTTCCGGGGTTTTTAATTTGCGAGAATTAAAGCCTTTGATATTGCGGGCTCCGACTTTAGCAAAAATTTTATAGCGTTTCTCCATCTCGCTGACAACCCACTTGAGAGTCAGAACGACTTTTTTGGGATCTGTCACGACAGGAACAATCATGTGGGGCAGGTTGTTGTATTGCTGCAACTCGACGACCTTAGGGTCGACCATGACGAAGCGGAGCTCTTCAGGAGAGAATTTGTAAAGCAAAGAGGCAACAATTGCATTGATGCAGACTGATTTACCGGAGCCGGTACTACCGGCTACCAGCAAGTGAGGCATCTCAGCTAAGTCTGCTATAATGGCTTTACCATAGATATTTTTACCAAGAGCTATTGGAATCAGGGCATTGGAGTTGATCCACTCGGGGGATTCCAAAAGTTCACGCATTACGACTTTAATTTTTTCCCGATTAGGAACTTCAATACCTACAGAGTCTTTTCCAGGAATCGGTGCTAATATATTAATACTTAAGGCCTTAAGAGCTGCTAAAAGGTTGTCGTTTAAGGTTGTGATTTTTGACATCCTGATACCTTTTGCAGGTAAAAATTCATAAAGAGTAACCGTCGGACCTCTGGTGATGTTGCCTGGTTTAACTTCAAGATTGAATTCTGCAAGGGTTTGTCGGATACGATCGGCATTGGTGATCATTTCCTCCTCCTCATCACCCCTTTGGACGTAAGGTTCTACCTCTGCAAGAAGTTCAATCGAAGGGAGTTGGTAATCTCCTGATTTATTGGGTGAGGGGAGTATCCCGACTGAGGTTTTTTTTTCGAGTTTGTCAGGGCTGTAGGCATCAATTATTTTATAAGTGTCTTTTCCCACTTCAGGCTTCGGAATATCTTCTTCAAAAGGCACATCTTCTTCTTTTATTTCGGATAAAGACTCTTCCTCTTTACGCTTACGCTCAGCATTTTCTTCTGCCTTTTTCTTTGCTTCCAACAGGAGCTGTTTTTCTTTTTGTTGAGCAGCTTTTTTTTCTGCCTCTTTGCGGCGTACTTGGGCTTCTTCTCTTAACTTTTGGATTTTTTCCAGAATCAAAGCAATCCACTCATCAAGCCTTACGTGGGTTAAACTGATGATGCTGATGATATAAAGTGTCAGGAGAACAGTAGTCGCCCCCACTTTCCCAAAAGCAAAAAAAATGTACTTGTTCAGAAGGGCTCCTACGAAACCGCCTGGACTCATTGTGCTGAGATTCGCAGCCAGTGTGCTTGAAAAGAGGTTTCTATGAATATCTGCACCACAGGAGAAAGCAAGGGTAAGCAACACCATCCAGGGCCATCTCCGCTGCAGATGTTTTAAAATAGAAATAGGAATGGAAAGCCCCCAGGCAATAAAGATGAGAGGGATACCAAAAGCACCCAAGCCAAAGGTCCACAAAAAACCACGCGCGATATAAGCTCCAAAAATCCCTATCCAATTGGCGGTTTGATCAGAAGAACTTGAACGCAGGAGATCATTTTTGTCGTATGTTAAAAGGGCAAGCAAGAGTAAAACTCCAAAGGCCACAACGGTAATCCCGATTATTTCCCAACGTTTTTCAATGGAGCTTTCTTCTATCCTCTGTACGCGTTTCCGTGACGCCATGACTCTAGGTTAAGAGGGAGATATTTTTTTGCAATCATAAAGAGTGGGAAGAGGAGGAGAATTAATAAATACTTACTAGTAAAGAATGAATAAGTTCTCCTCCCTCGGCGTCCAACAAGACGAGTGGATACGATGGTCTGCTCCGGTTGAATCGCTGCAGTCTCCGAGCGTATATTGCGCAAGTGCATGCTTTCTACTGAACATAAACATCGGCATCATGTTATGATAAAAATGAATGCAAACAGAATGTGGACGAGTGCTCTAATTATTGGAGCGCTGACTGTAGCTGCGGTGGCCTCTGAAATGGACCCCACTCCAGCGGTGAGTGAGGTTAAGAAAGCCATTCAGCCTGCCGCACAGAACAATCCCAACGTAATTGTCGTCAAAGTGGATGAAAATGGTAAAGAGACTTACTATGCCGGTAAGACGACAATCTCCAAGGATGCAGTTCAGAATAAGAGTTCTTCTGCCGATGACGTTATAGACGAAATCGTGTCCGATAAGAACTTGATCACAAAACCCGGTACCCAGAGCAAGGATGAGATGGATCAAACCACTTCAACTCCGCAATGGTTCTATATTGGGTTTGGTGGTTTGGGCATGGGGATTGGTTGGGCGCCCAGCTACTACTGGCACACCTACACCTATTACCCCACCTATCACTATCGTCCGGTGCGGCATTATTACCCGGTCTATAGTCGGCCATACTGGCATCCCAGATGCCACTATCGGTTCTATTGGTGCTAGTAGATTCTAGTTGTGATTGTGTAGAGGCATTCTGTAACATAGGGAGGAACTGATTTAGTAGCATAAGGCGTCCTTGGGATGCTCCAGGCGATAAAGAGGTTCCTCCCTTCTTCTCCACAGAGGATGGGGAAAGAAGAATGAAAAAGGAAAGTTCAGATAGAGGCCAAAATCTGAAGAAAGAAGTGAGACTATGAAAAAGATTGTGCTTATATTTGCTGTGATAGCAACGATGGCCATTACAGGTAGAGCCGTAAGTCTGCCTGAATATCACGAAGACATGCTCAAAAGCTATGGCATAGCAGACTATTTAGAGCGGGCCATAGTGAAAAAGAATTTGCCCGGAATTAAAATAGCTATTCTGGAGCGTGGATTTGCCGGAGCTGAAGAGGAGGGGAATTTGCCCCCGGGCTCTATCATCGTAAATCAGTACGATGAGGAAATGATCAATCAATTCGACTTAAACCCTGGTTACGAAGCTCCACCTGCCAACGAAGCACATGGTCGTCGTGTGGCTCAGCTTGTTTGGGCAATGACAGGTATGAGCTATGATGTGGCACCCCAAATTTATCTTTTAAATGCGAATGGTCTCACCAATTTTAGACGTGCTGTTCGGTATGCCATTCAGGAAAAGGTAGATATTATTGTTTATGCACAAAACTGGGAATACGGTGGAAATTATGATGGCGAAGGTTTTGTAAATGCGACCGTATACGAGGCAATTGAGGCGGGGATAACCTGGATTAATGCTGCGGGCAACTACGGTAAAGCAGTTTACAATGACTCCATCCAAACGACTGAAGAGGGGGACCTTCTTTTTTCCAAGGTCAATCGTTCTCAGAATAAGGATAAACTCTTTTTCTCAGTGAAATCGGATGAGAAAGATGTCCGAGTCCTGTGTGTATGGAATGACTTTTCAACTGATCGTGATTATCAGGCTGTTAAGGATCTGGACCTCTACATATACGAGTATGATGGAGATAAATTGGGAAACATAGTGGGGCAATCCGCTTATGCTCAAATAACTGTTGATTCATCAGTTAGTGAAGAGCTCTCGCAGCGTCAATCCAGCCAGCTGGCCCGAGAAGAGGTGTTTTTGAGCACCTTGCGTAAGGACAAGCGCTATGCGGTTGTGATTCGAGATGTGAGCAAAAACTTTTCCGAATCTAAGGATAAAATAAGAGTCATCGTCCAGGCCAATGAAGGGGTTCTCACTTTCGATGATTACACTGAAGGAGGAGAAATTATGATTCCTGCTGATAACCGGGACGTAATCGCGGTAGGTGACTTATCAGAAAGCTCTTCCTCTGGACCTACGGTCGACTTCCGCAGAAAACCTGAGGTTATATTGCCTCCTTGGATACGGGAGGGTCAGACTAATGTCTATTCAGAAATTCCCTACGCTGTCTTTTCTGACGATGTCGTTGTGGCCGGAACATCGGCAGATGCGGCAATTTTTGGAGGAATGGTTGCCGTGTATAAAGCCAATAAGCCCGGCATCACTCGAACGGAATTGCTGATGATTGCCGGAAGATTGCAGGCCCAATGGCGCAGCAGGCAAATAGAGGTGACGGAACCTGAGTATACGGTAACTGAGAGTTCGCCAGTCGCAGATGCCGAAACCCCAGTAGTGGAAGAAAGGACTGTCATAGTGGAAAGAGAAATTGTTACGGTCTATTCCAACCCATTTTTTGTTGGTGGAGGGGCTGTCATTATTGAGTCAGGACCCGTTTTTCTTCCTCCTCCGATCATTGTCGTGAATCGGCCTGTGGTGATTCCCGTGTATCGGCCTTTGCCGCCGGGACCGCCGCCGCCGCCGCATGCCGGCTTCCATCGTTCGCATCGAAATCCCAATATGGGGCCGCCACGTGATGGGGGAAGACCGCCCGGCAGAAACGGTATGGGCGAAGGGCCTCGGAATGGACGTGGCGAAGATAATGTAAAAAATAATCCCCCTGGAAAAGGGAACGGGACGGGAGGGCCTCCTTCCGGAAATCTTGATGGCAAGCGCCCTGAACGCCCGGTAGAGCGTGAAAAGGATATGAATCCACGCCCCGATTTACGGCAAGGGGATGCGATTAAACGGCCAAGTATTGGGGATTATCATCGACGCCAAGCTCAGGATACTCGAAGCAGATTGACTACTCCTAAACCTTCTCCGGAAAAAATGCGTCCTTTCGATGAGAATAAACGGCCAACCGGCAAATATTCAGTGTCAGAGATGGATATTCCAAAAAACATCGAACGTTCTGAGGCTAGGCAAAATCCAAACAGAGAAAATGCGAACAATCGCTCTGCTCCGTATCAGACGAGAATATCTTCAGAAAATGCTCGCGTGATGACTCCGGGGCGGTCTGCGGTCCAGGGACCTCAACAAGACCTTCGAAATCGTCCTTCTGGGCAAAATCGTTCTACTCCCGAAGTGAGAACTCCCGCGCCGACAAGGTCCTCAGGGAATAGACAAGTTGTGTCTCCAATACGTCCAACAGTACAGACTCAACCTGCGCCTCAGGCAAGGCCATCGGTGCAAAATCGTTCTACTCCCGAAGTGAGAACTCCTGCACCGACAAGGTCCTCAGGGAATAGACAAGTTGTATCTCCGATGCGGCCAAGGGTACAACCTCAACCAGCTCCGCAGGTGAGACCCTCGGTGCAAAATCGTTCCACTCCCGTTGTGAGAACTCCTGCACCAACAAGGCTATCAGAGAACAGGCAAGTTGTGTCTCCGGTGCGGCCAAGGGTACAACCTCAACCTGTTCCGCAGCTGAGACCATCATCTCCATCGCCGGTAATTCGGCAACGGTCCTCAGAACCTTCACGAATGGCAGTGCCCCCTTCCAGAGAGAGACCTGATAATCGAGGTATAGGAGGCAATCCAGGTAGGAGAAGGTGAGTAAGGAGCGGATAGAAATTGAAACCAAGTCAGAGCACTCGAAGAAAATGGCCTTCGGGTGCTTTTGATTAAAGGCCTCTCTTCAAAATATCAAGGTTTTCCCATTTACCTTGTGCATGAAGGATAAATTCTGAGATTTCACGAATTGCCCCTTGCCCACCGTTCTTTGACGTGGTGTAGTGGCACATTTTTTTAACTAAAGGATGAGCATCTTGCACTGTAACAGCCAGAGCCGCTTTGCGGAGCATCCCCAAATCAATGATGTCATCCCCTGTGTAGCAAACGTCGTCCCATACAAATCCGGTCTGATGAAGAATCTCCTCAGCAAACTTAATTTTGTCGCCTTTTTCTTGAATTACAAATTCAATCCCTAGCTCTTTAGCTCGCGCCGTAGTTGCGCTGGAAGGGCGATTAGAAATCCAGCCAACGCGGATACCGTTCTCAATAAGAAGGCGAAGTCCCAGACCATCCCTAATGTGAAAGCGCTTGAGCTCTAATCCTTCGCCTTTCAGTACCGTGCCATCGGTGAGGACCCCATCCACATCGCAAAGGAAGAGCTTTACCTTTTTGAGTTTTTCCTTCAGCTCAGCGCTTAAATCCAAGAAATTCGGGGAGTGGATTGAATTCATTTTAGAGGGGAAACGGTGTAACCGTAGAAACAATCAACCCTATTTTTGAAGCTCCCAGATTTTAAGAGTGCGTTCCAGCGTTTTACGCATTTGGTCTAGAGGAATCATATTGGGACCGTCGCTCAAAGCCTTATCAGGATCCGGATGGGTTTCAATGAAGAGTCCATCAGCCCCTGCAGCCACAGCAGCCTGAGCCAGGATGGGAGCATACTCTCTTTCTCCACCACTTTTATCTCCTTTTCCACCAGGTAATTGCACTGAGTGAGTGGCATCAAAGATAACTGGGTAACCGGTTTTCTTCATAATGGGAATCGAGCGCATATCTACGACCAGGTTGTTGTAGCCAAAGGTTGTTCCCCTCTCAGTAAGCATCAATCGCTGATTGCCGACTTCTAGGGCTTTTTCTGCCACGCGGCTCATTTCCTGGGGGGATAAGAATTGTCCCTTTTTGAAATTCACAATACAGTCCGTGCGCGCTGCAGCTTGAATGAGGTCTGTCTGACGGCAAAGAAATGCCGGAACCTGCAGTATATCAAGAACTTCAGATAATACAACAGCTTGTTCCGGGGCGTGAATATCGCTGATAAGAGGAACATCATACTCAACGCCAATGCGTTGTAATGTTTTCAATCCGTTTTCCATTCCTGGGCCACGAAACGAGCTAGCAGCAGTGCGATTGGCTTTATCAAAACTTGCTTTGAATACGTAGAGGATGTTGAGCTCTTTACAAAGATCTTTGAGGTGAGAGACAATTTGCTCACAGACCTTCGGGGATTCAATTACACAAGGACCCGCCAGGAGAATGAAATTTTTCCTGCCAGCCATTTTTTGCCAAAGTTCCGTTTTCCGGCTACTCATGCAAGACTATTCTAGCATTCTCATGTGCTTTAAACCACATTAAATCTCGTGAAAAAGAGTAAAAAAAATTAGGAATCAGCGGACATGGGGTTTACCGATGAGGTTTTTCGGGTTATCTTACCCTCAGCTGGATGAAAGTGAAAAACAATTCTAATGCTATTGAAACGGTGGATGAGCTTCTTTGCCATTCTCTTAAGGTTTTTTGTTCCCCGGGGCGTGGCGTTTGGGCCAACGTTGCTGAATCAGACTGGAATGACTGGAGGTGGCAAATGCGTAATCGAATCACGACCGAGGGCGGTATTCGGCGAATCTATCCAAATCTGACAGAGTCCGAGCTTGAAGGAGTCAAAATTGCTACGCAGCGGTTTTCAATGGCGTTAACACCCTATCTGACAACGCTTATAGATGGACAAAATCCATCCTGCCCTTTGAGGATTCAGTTTATTCCAAGAAAAGAAGAATCTGTTGTGAGCCAACAGGAGTCACTCGACCCATGTGGAGAGGAGCCTTATACGGTTGCACCCAATTTGATCCACCGTTACCCCGACAGAGTTTTGCTTCTGGCTCTATCCCATTGTCCCGCCTATTGTCGTTATTGCACCCGCGGACGGTTGGTGAGTCAGAATCATGTCTATCAAATTGGAAAAGAGCAGCTTGATTACATAAATGAACACACAGAAATTAGAGATGTCCTGATTAGTGGCGGAGATCCTTTTTTGTTGCCGGAAAAACGGTTGGTATCAATTTTAAAAGAGCTGAGGAAGATAACGCATGTTGAAATCATTCGCATAGGCACGAGAGTCCCTATTACCTTGCCACAAAGGGTGAGCAAAAGTTTTGCAGAGGCACTTCGCCCTTTTTCGCCTCTATATATCAATGTTCAAACCAACCATCCTCTTGAGCTTACGGTGGAATCCAAGCTAGCTCTGGGGTACTTGGCAGATGCTGGGATTCCGTTGGGCAATCAATCTGTTTTGCTTAAAGGAGTAAATGATGACGTGAGTGTGATGTCAGCATTGGTTCACAAGCTATTAATGTGTAGAGTGAGGCCTTACTATCTTTATCAATGTGATATGCTTAGTGGAACGTCCCACTTACGAGTGCCGATTGAGCGGGGCGTTCAAATCATTCGCTCTCTAAGAGGAAATACAACAGGTTTTGCCATTCCGGAATTTGTGGTGGATATTCCCGATGGTGGGGGGAAAACGCCCATCCCACCTATTTATGTCATGGAAGAAAAAGAAAAACATTTGTTGATCCAGAATTTTGAGGGAAAAGTAGTTCTGTACCCTAAACAATAAAGCGCCGCTGCATGGAGTCATTAAATAAAAAGAAGGAGAGAGCCCGCCAAGTTCAAGACATCCTCAAGGCGACGTATCCCGATGCTCGCTGTGAGCTGGACCATAAAAGTCCAATAGAGCTATTGGTAGCAACCATTCTTTCGGCTCAGTGTACCGATAAACGGGTTAACATTGTTACTGAAAAGCTTTTTAAAAAATATTGCTCGCTGGAAGATTATGCCACAGCTCCTCTGGAAGAGTTGCAGGAGGATATAAAGCCGACTGGTTTTTTCAGAAACAAAGCCAAAAACATCCAGGATGCCTGCCAATTTATTCTCGATAAATTTGGGGGGAGGTTTCCCAATACGATGGAAACTTTGACTCAATTAAGTGGGGTCGGCAGAAAGACAGCCAACGTTATCTTAGGAACAGTCTTCGGGAAAAATGAAGGTGTGGTTGTGGATACCCATGTGATACGTCTGTCAGGGCTATTGGATCTCTCTCAAAAAACGAGTCCGGAGAAAATTGAGCAGGAACTGATGAAGTTAATCCCACAAGAAGATTGGTCGATTTTTAGCCACCTTCTTGTTTGGCATGGGCGCCGGCGCTGCAAGGCTCGCAAGCCGGATTGCCTGAATTGTGAAGTCTCAGCCTTGTGTCCGGCCGGGGCTCTGCGCCTGAGGAATTTTTTATAAGGCCTCTGAGGAAAATTTAAATTCATAGGTTGAATTTTAGTAACCGAAAGGGATAGAGTTAGGATATGGCTAACGACAAAGCAGCTCGCAAAAGTGAATCAAAAAAATCTACGGGTGGTGGTGAGAAAATTGCTCGTCTGGAATCTTTGGATGTATTCCGCTCCATCATGCTGTTTTTGACGATCTTTCTGTATGATATCTCGACTCTGAAAAATGCGCCCTCTTGGCTTTTTGATACTCTAAAGGGTAAAGATCAATTAGGGTTTCTTGATGTAGCCTTGCCCGGATTTCTTTTTGCTATGGGGATGGCTGTTCCGTATGCGCTCGAAAGCCGCCGTCAAAAGGGTGATCCACTCTGGTCCGTCTCCTTGCATGTCGTACTACGAACCATGGCGCTTTTGGTGATGGGTGTTTTCATTGCAAACTACGGGTCCATGGGTAAGAGTGCGGTGCCTAAAGAATGGTTGGGTATTGGGCTGGTGGTTTGCTTTTTCCTGATATGGAATGATTATGCAAAAGCAAAGGGCTACCTGGTTTATGGTCTGAAAGCGATTGGCATAGGAGGTCTCCTTTGGTTTTTGTATCAATACAAAGCTAGAGGGGGAGGTGCCTTTTCTTTTCAATCCTGGGGAGATTTAGGGGTTATTGGCTGGAGCTATCTGCTCTGTGCCGCTGTTATTCTTGTTACCCGGTTTAATCTCCTTCTGAGCCTAATTGCGATGGCTGTTGCCATAGCACTCTGTACTCTGCCCAATTCCGGAATCATTAAACAACTTCATTTACATCAATGGGCTTACCTTGTGCCGGGCGGTGGTGTTCATGCTGTTTTTGCCCTGATCGGTGCGATGACTGGGGTGTTGGTGAATCGCTTTGGAGAAAAGGCCAATTTCAATAAAACATTGCTCCCCTTGTTACTAGGATTGACGCTGGGCGCATTGGCGGCAGCCTATTGGGCTCGACATCATTGGGTTATTTCCAGGGCAGATGCTACCCCAACATGGCTGTTTATTTGCTGTGCAATTTTCTTTGCTCTCTTTGTCTTGATTTATTGGATTACGGATGTGGCGGGGAAGGGCAAGTGGTTCAAATTTTTGTTCCCGGCCGGAGTTGCCTCTCTTTCCTGCTATATGATTTCCTTTGTCTGGTATAATGTGCAGGCTTTGAGCGGATGGGATTATCCCAAAATGTTGAATGATGGTTTGTTGGGATTATTACGCTCATTGATCTTCTCTCTGGTCTGCATCGGAATAGTCTGGCTGCTTATGAAGATAAAAGTGAGACTCAAAATATAGTTGCCTAAACAGTCCCAGTAAGGGAGAATAAGCCCCATTATTGATACAGTCTTGAAGGCTGCTCGGAAGATTTAATGTGATGAAAAGAATATTAGGCTATCTTTTATGCGGGTGGTTTGCTGGTGTGCTATGTCTTGCAGCAGATGTACCGCAAGCATGGAAAGATGATTTTCGCTCTTTTTCAGCTCAATTTGCTTGGCCAATCATGGCACCCGCTGAGGAGGGGTCTGCCTGGGAAATTGAATTAGAGGGTGTCATAAACTCCGTTGACGGGAAACAAGCTTGGGTGAAAGAACTCAACCTTCTTGCTCTATGGGATGCGCAGGGGAGAGTCTTTTTACGTTTGAAGACTGACTATACCGGAGAGCTTATCTTGGCCTCAGAGGATACGGGTTCGCGTTTCATCGTGCAAAAGCATCAGAAAACCTTCAAAGACTCGCAACCCCTAAAAATGACTCAGTTTTCTCTTTTCACAAATGCGGTTCAATATTTAGTAGCGCTCAATGCAAGCAAGTTGGCACTTTGGCCTGAGGGAGTGGATGTGCAACAATTGGAAGGTCAAAGCCGTTGGTCGATTACTAATCAGGGAGGAAAAGATCAGCTAAATATACAGGGAATTCTGGATACTTTCCCAACGGTTTTGACATTGACCGGCAGGCAGTCCGCGACGGTGACTATCAAACGTTGGGGGGGCAATCAGGACGCCTGTCAAAGGTTGACCAGCCTCCTAAAAGAAAATCCATCTTTGGGCACTGAGGTAAATGTTAATGAGGGCCAGTTGAGCGAAATGGCCAATGCAACCTTGGATTTTCTGGAAGAAAGAGTCTATTCCGAAATAGCCCCTTCACTTTTGCCCGACCTGATGGGCGGTGTGGAGAGATTTGATGGGCGCCCGCTAATCGTGGTGAAGGGAACGCCCCAAGAAATGGGTAGAAGCTACGCAGAGCAGCTACGGAATGTTACGGTTTATAACTGCCGTAAAATTCTTTTTGGATTCGGTGTTTATCACGCGATTGAAAAAGGAGAGTGGTTTCCAAACTCTTTATTGAAAGCCTTTGAACTGCAAAAAGCTTGGCTGCCGGCTCGTTATATCGAAGAAATGGATGCCCTAGCTGACGAATTACAAATTCCTCGAGAATACATTTATGCAGCCAATATTTTCCCGGAGTTCTTTCATTGTTCGGTCATGGCTTTTAAGGGTAAGGCAACTGAGGAGGGGCAGCTTTTGCATGGGCGAATTTTGGATTATATGACGGAAATTGGCTTGCAGAGAGCAGCTGTCACTGTCGTATTCATGCCAACAGACCGGAACGCATGGGTCAATGTTGGTTATGCGGGATGCGTCGGTACGGTTACCTGTATGAATGAGAAAGGCCTTGCCTTTGGGATGATGGGTGGACGGGGCGAGGGTTATTTGGAGGGCATTCCGATGACATTTCTGATGCGAGAGGTAGCGGAACGTTTTGAAACAACCGCTGATGCAGTGGAGTGGATTAAGTCCGTCCCGAGAAGCTGTGAGTATTTTTATGTGCTTTCAGACGCGAAAACGCATGGCGCTGTAGCTATTGCATCCTGGGCTTCGGCTTTGGCTAAGGAAAAAGGTTTGGAACAAGATATACTGGTTTTACAACCTGGCGAAAAAATAGATATTTTACCCAAGGCCCTTGACGATACCTGCTTTGTTGCCAGTAGCCACTATTACACAACATTGGCAAACCGCACTGAGGCCAACCATGGAAAAATCAATCCGGATATCGCATGGCAGATTATGGGTGAAGGGGTAGCCCGAACATCTGCTTTGCATATAGTGCTTTTTATGCCTGACACCCTGGATTTTTGGACAGCAGAATCATCAGTAAATGGTCGCCCTGCCTATACCCAGCCGGTTCATAAAATGAATTTAAAGAGATTGATTGAGAACAATAAGTAGTTTATGAAAAAAACATTAGGTATCCTCGCGTGTTCTGTTTTGTTTGTAGCTCAAGCCTTTGCCGCTTGGGAAAAGGAAATGGCTGCCTTCAAAAAACTGGATGAAGAAAACCCGCCTCAGCCGGGGCTGACTCTCTTTGTGGGAAGTTCCACTTTTACCATCTGGAAGAGTATGCAAGAGGATATGCCTGACATCGCACTCATTAATCGAGGTTTTGGGGGTTCTCAAGTCACTGATTTAATAGAACATTTTGATACAGTGATTGCCCCTTATGATCCAAAACATATCGTCATTTATGAGGGGGATAATGATTTGGCTTCAGGCAAAGCTCCGGAATTGGTGTTGAGCAATTATAAAAAGCTGCTGGAGACGATTAGAGAGAGATATGCGCAAGTGCCCGTCACTGTTGTTTCAGTTAAGCCTTCCGAGGCGAGGCGAGATAAAATAGAGAGTATGAATGAACTCAACCAAAAGCTGAACGTATGGGCTTCTCTGACCGATAATCTGTATTACTTGAATACATTTGATATCACTGTGAACGGTGAGGGCCGGCCGATTCCAGAATATTATCAGAAAGACAATCTCCATCTGAATCAGAATGGGTATAAGGCTTGGGCTCGCAAGATTGCAGAGCATATTAAAAAGGTAGACCAAATAATAAAATAGTCATTTAATGAAAACTAAAACACAACTGTTAGTTGCCAACCTTCTGGCCGTTTGCTTTTTTGTCCTAGATGCCAATGCGCAATCAGTCGTCGCAGAGGGAGCAAAGTTGGAATTGCTTTCGAGGGGTTTTTCCTTCACCGAAGGGCCTACAAGTGACTCCAAAGGGAATGTATATTTTACCGATCAGAATCTAGACCGTATTTTGAAATGGAGCACTGATGGGATTTTAACTGTTTTCATGAGCCCAGCCGGGCGCGCAAACGGGATGTATATGGATGCACAAGACCATCTGATCGCCTGTGCTGACGAGAATAATGAGCTTTGGCGAATTTCATTGGATGGGAAAAAAGAGGTCCTCATGAAAGGAGTTGATGATAAAGGAAAACTATTCAATGGACCTAATGATGTATGGGTTCACCCCAATGGTGACTACTATTTCACTGATCCGCTTTACAAGCGCCCCTGGTGGGGAGACCGTAACGGTAAAGAAATGGATGGGCAGCATGTTTACCGCCTTGAGGCAGGGAAAGACAAGTTACCCATCCGTCTCACGAAGGATTTAAAACAGCCCAATGGGATCATCGGAACTCCGGATGGAAAAACGCTTTTTGTTGCAGATATCGGGGCTGGGCATATTTACCGCTACGTCATCCTTTCTGACGGGGCGTTGGGGGATAGACAGCTCTTCTGTAAAGGTCAATCTGATGGCATGACGCTTGATGATGTCGGAAATCTCTATATAACAAACTCCCGCGGGGTTGTGGTTTATGATAAAACGGGTGAAGAAAAAGAAGTAATTAAGGTGCCAGAAGGCTGGACCGCAAACGTCAGTTTTGGAGGAAAAAACCATGATGTTCTCTTCATCACCGCAAGCAAGGGTTTTTATAGTATTCGAATGAAGCAGAAGGGCGCTAACGCTACCAAATGAGAATTTACTGGGGAATAGTGCAAAAAAACGCCACGGTCAGTGTTCCTAATTCACAGGCGTGACTTTGATGATAACGCAGGTGAAATCATCGTCCAAAGAAGGGCTGTTCGCAAAAGCAATTCCAGCCTTGTAGATTTCGTCAATGATTTGACTGGAGGTCTTTCTCATATTCTTGCGAATGACTTCCAGTATTCGTTCTGGGCCGAACATTTCCTCTGATTCTGAAAATACTTCCTGCATTCCGTCTGTCATAAGGAGAATTAAATCGCCTTCATCCAGCGCAATGAATTCGCTTTGAGTATAGGTGGATTTTTCTTTGCGTCCCAGAACGATGCCGGTTCGCGTTAAACGCTGTTTCACCTGCCCCCCGGAGTCCAGAATATATCCTGCAATATGACCGGCATTGGCATAAATTAAAGATGGAGGCCTGGAGATTAATCGCAACAACGTCAGAGTAACATAATGCTTGCCCGCCATATCCTCTGCTAACACTTCATTGGTTCGCGTTAAGATTTCATCCAAAGATTCTCGGGTTCGAGAGAGTATTCGCAGATAGGCACGAGTTTCAGCCATCAGAATGGCTGGCCCCAGACCATGGCCGGATACGTCTCCCAAACCCACATCCAAAGTGTGTTCGGACTCGGAGAAAAAATCAAAATAATCACCGCCTATTTCTTCTGCCGGATAGGATTTTCCAGCAATATCATAACCGGGGAAATCCGGTGGCTCCGATGGATAAAGGTTTTTATGAATTTCTTGTGCGATTCGAAGTTGCTCTTTACTCCGGCTGCGCTCAGCTTGTGAACGTTTCCATTCGGTCACATCACGAATGGAAAGGCAGGCGATGCTTTCGCCTTTCAGAATAATTTTGCTGACATCCACTTCGATATCTACAACTTTTCCCGTTTTATGCAAGGCCTGTGTTTCTGTACGCTCAAAGAGATGGACAGCTCCGTTTTTGATACATTCGTTTAAGAGAGGCAGTTGCGGGAATCGTTCCGGCGGTTGTAAGGTGGAGAGGAGTTGCTGTTGGAGAAATTCACCTGGGTAGCCAAAAATGGTTTCTGAAGCCGGACTGCATAACAGAATTTTTCCGTCAGTATTGACGAGAATGAGTGCATCTTTGGAGTTTTCCCAAAGAGTGCGATAGCGATATTCGCTCTCTTTGAGGGCCATTTCAGCCTCTTTCTGGGCTTGTCTTACCCGGGCATCTCGCAACTCCCGCTCAACCACAGCCCCAAGCTTCTGCAGATTGTCTTTAAGGACATAGTCGTTAGCGCCTGCCTTCATGGCGGCTACGGCTTCAGCCTCCCCAATGCCGCCGGAGACGATTATGAAAGGGATGTCGAGCTTGGTTTTTTTCAGGCACTCCAAGGTGTCCATCATTTTCAAATTAGGCATGAAGTAATCCGAAATGATGACGTCCCAGTGTCCGCCTGAAATAATTGATTTTCGGAAATCGGCTAATGTCTCTACCCGTTCCATCTCAGTTTCGAAGCCGTATATTTGCAGTTTTGCTGCAATCATTTGAGCATCAAATGCAGCGTCATCCACAACTAGAAGTCGCAGTGACGGTTTTTTGGAAGATGCGGAAGAGTTTTTTGGCACAGGTGGTATAAAATTTAGTTCATGAGTTCTTTTTGGGTTTCAGCAAAAGCAGTGATAGCTTGGTCCAATTCTTTGCGAGTGTGCGCTGCGGATATTTGAGTGCGAATCCGCGCCTTGCCTTGAGGAACGACCGGATAAAAGAATCCGACCACATAGACGCCTTTTTCGAGCATTCGAGCTGCGAACTTTTGAGCCAGAACAGCATCACCCAACATAATGGGAACGATAGGGTGAGTGCTTTCCGGAATGGTAAAGCCCAGTTGGACCATGGCCGCTCTGAAATACCGGGTGTTTTCCTCAAGACGGTCCCTAAGCTCTGTGGAGCGATTGAGTATTTCTAAGGTTTTAAGGGTCCCCGCACAAATGACTGGAGCAAGGGTGTTGGAGAAGAGGTAAGGACGAGAGCGTTGGCGAAGCAAATCAATAATCTCTTTGCGCCCACTTGTGTAACCGCCAGAGGCTCCCCCTAAAGCTTTTCCAAAGGTTCCAGTCAAAATATCTATCCGCCCCATAACATTGTGGTATTCATGGGTTCCCTTGCCGTGTTTTCCCATAAAACCTACAGCATGCGAGTCATCCACCATCACAATAGCATCGTACTTGTCTGCCAGATCACAGATAGCCGGTAGGTTGGCAATATAACCATCCATAGAGAAAACGCCGTCGGTGGCAATCACCCGGAACCGGCAGGAAGCTGCGTCTTTAAGCTGTTGCTCCAAGTCTGCCATATTATTATTTTTATAGCGAAAGCGCTTTGCTTTACACAGCCGAACACCATCGATAATGCTGGCGTGGTTCAATTCGTCAGAAATAATGGCGTCTTCAGCAGTTAATAGTGTTTCAAAAAGCCCCCCATTTGCATCAAAGCATGAAGAGTAGAGGATAGTATCCTCCGTCCCCAGAAACTCACTAAGCTTCTGTTCCAAGGTCTTGTGTAAAGTTTGAGTGCCGCAAATAAAGCGCACGCTTGCCATTCCATAACCCCACTGCTCCAGTCCATCTTGAGCCGCTTGTCGAATTTCCGGATTCTGGGCCAGTCCTAGGTAGTTATTTGCGCAGAGGTTAAGGACAGGTTTTCCACCTTTGACTTGCACAACACTACTTTGTGGAGTGGAAATAGGACGCTCTTCTTTGTACAACCCGGCCTCGCGGATTTCATTTAAGGTGTTCTGAAGATGTTTTTTGAATGGTGCCTGCATAACATTTTAAATACTTACTCGGGCAGTTTTGCCCGGTCGACGTCGACGGCATTCTATTATGGATGTGAAGACTTTGTCTAGACAAGATAAAGACTTTCGGCGTGTTTGATCCTTGAACCAACCAATAATCAATAATTTACTGACATGAAGGAGCCTTTATATTAGCATAACGCCTAGAAGCAGCCCCTCAGTAGGCTGTCTTTCAATAGAGAATTAAACGAAAGGTTTCAAAAATGTCTATGCCAGATAATAAAAAAGAGCTTACCTCAACTCCAGCCATGGTTCCTCTTTCCCTTCCCAATAAGTTGGCGCCTACGCCTACTCAAGCTCCGCGCTACTCAATCCGGATTAAGAACGCCTCAGGACAAGAAGTGGTAGTGGCGGATCCTCGTGCAACACGTGCATTGGTTGCTTTGATGGATTTACATGCTGTTATAGGGGGGGCTGCATGTCATTGGGGGGGCCCATCTGCCTTTGCTGAAATCATGGCGGCTACCCACGCGATTATGTTTTCTGTCAAAGGACGTCAATGGTATGAAGCCTATAATTTTGTAAATGATGCCGGCCATACTGAAAATGGTGTTTACGCTTTGCGTTCCAACTACGGGTTTGATGGAATGAGCTTTGAGAGCCTCAGAGGTTTCCGTAGTTTCAAAAGCAAACTCACTGGGCACGGTGAATCTCATATAAATCCTGAGGGCGTTTTCCTGAGTAATGGCCCCTTAGGTTCGGCTCTTCCCCAAGCCCAGGGGCTGGCAATGGCGGATCGAGTTTCGGGGAATGATCGCTTAACACTCTGCACCGTTTCCGATGGTGCCTGCATGGAAGGTGAGGCTAAAGAAGCTCTGAGCGCAGTTCCCGGTTTTGCTGCCGCAGGGAAAGTGAATCCTTTTGTCCTTCTGCTTTCTGATAACAACACCAAGCTCTCTGGCCGTATTGATAAAGATTCCTTCTCCATGCAGCCTTCTTTTGAGGCACTTGGCGTTTTGGGGTGGAACGTCATCAAGGTCGAGAAGGGTAATTGCTTGGAATCAGTTTACCATGCCGTGGAGAAGGGGATAGAGGCGGCCAAGGCTAATCCTCTAAAGCCGGTCTGTATCTGGTTTAAGACGACCAAAGGTAAAGGGGTTAAATCCACAGAAGACAGTTCAAGCGGTGGGCACGGATACCCCCTAAAAAACGCGGAAAAAATAATCGATTTTATTGCTGAAATTTACGGTGGTTTTGAATACCTGCCGGGTGAATTTCGGGTTTGGGCTGAAAAACTTAATGAGCAGTGGATGCTATCGGAGGTTGCAAAAAAAGCCAAGCCGTCTGCCCCCGCGGCAGTTAAAAAGGAAAAAATCCAAGCAGGCCTGGCTAAAGGCGCGATCGAAGCTGCCCGTGAAGGCTCTCCTGTCTACTCCATTTGCTGCGATGTTCAAGGATCAACCGGAATAGCTGAGTTTCAAAAAGCATTTCCGGATCGTTTTGTGGAAGTGGGTATAGCCGAATCTAATATGATCAGCGTGGGCGCTGGATTTTCTAAAATGGGTTTTATTCCCATAGTGGATGCCTTTGGACAGTTTGGCGTTACTAAGGGCAATCTCCCTCTCACGATGGCCAGCCTCTCTCAGGCTCCTGTTATCGGAATGTTTTCGCATGTGGGTTTGCAGGATGCAGCCGATGGAGCATCACACCAGGCGACCACGTATTTTGCAGCAGTTTCAGCAATTCCGCACACGGTAGTGATCACTCCATCCTGCTCAGATGAGGCGCAATCTTTAATGTATCAGGCGATAAAAAGATTGGAGACCGAGCGCAAGGCAGGTAGAGATGGAGAGTCGGTCCTCTTTTTTGTCGGAAGAGAAAATTATCCGGCATCCTGGACCCCCAATGCCCAGTACCCATGGGGTAAGGCCCAAATCTTGGCGCAGGGAACTGATGCTGTGATTATAGCTTGTGGACCGCTTTTGGGATACAGTCTCAAGGCGGCTGAAGTTTTGAAATCGCAGGAAATTCAGGTCACTGTGGTCAATAATCCTTTTACGAATCGTGTGGATATTGACACCCTTGGAAAGGCTGTGGAAGCAGCCCATGGGCGTGTGGTTACAGTGGAGGATCACCAGATCACTTGCGGTATGGGTGCACAGGTTGCTCATGCCCTGGCCCAAGCTGGAGTCAGATGCAAAATGAAATCATTAGGCATTCGCGGAGAGTTTGGTCGTTCTGCGTACATGGTTGAAGAGCTCTATAAATCTCAGGGTATGTATACGGATGATATTGTTAACGCCGTCATTGAGCTGAAAAAATAGGTTTTTAAATGAAATTCAAAAATCTCCCGGAGGAGCTTCCCGTCGAAACTCGTGTTGCCAGTGCTCTGAGTCAAACTCAGATATTGGATATTCACACTCATCTCTATGACCCTGCCATGGGGAAGATGCTCCTTTGGGGGATAGATGAACTTCTCACCTACCATTATCTGGTGGCCGAGTCTTTCCGCTTCTTCAAGATGCCCTATAAGGACTTCTTTCTTTTGGAGAAGAAGCAGCAGGCTGAATTAATTTGGAACGAACTATTTATCAAACATTCTCCGATTTCAGAATCTTGCCGGGGGGTCATTACGACTCTGAATATGCTTGGGCTGGATGTCAATAGGCGTGATTTAAATTCTATTCGGAAATGGTTTGCTCAACGCACGGTAGAACAACATGTCGAAGAGGTTTTTGAATCTGCCAATCTTTCGGCAGCGGTCATGACAAACAGTCCTTTTGATTCGGAAGAAAGTGCTTTTTGGAAGAAAGGATTTTCTAGGGACTCACGGTTTTTATCCGCGCTCAGAGTCGACCCACTGGTCTTGGAGTATAATAGTGTTGTTGGTTTTCTTCGCCAGCAGGGTTTTGACGTTCGTTCTGATCTGGATCAGAAGACTCGCGACGAGTTAATGCGTTTTCTCCATTTATGGGCAGATACAATCCAGCCTTTGTATCTCATGGCCTCGCTTCCTCCGGGTTATTCTTCCGCTTTGGATTCTGAGGATAGTTCAATATTAACCCAGGTTATCCTCCCGTTTTGCAAAACCCGAGGTTTACCTTTTGCTATAATGGCAGGCGTTACTCGTTCAGTGAATCCGCTTTTGGGGTTGGCTGGAGATAGTCTTGGTTCCTTTTCGATTGAGTCCATCGAGAAGTTATGTAGGACTTTTCCTGATAACAAGTTCCTGGTCACTGCTCTCTCCAGAGAGAATCAGCACCATCTCTGCGTTGCATCACGTAAATTTTCTAACTTACACCCTTTTGGATGTTGGTGGTTTACTAATATTCCCACCCTAATTGACGAGATTTCTAATTTGCGTTTTGAGCTTTTGGGGTTGAGCTTTACTCCTCAGCATTCTGATGCACGCGTCATGGACCAGCTTCTCTATAAATGGACTCACTTTAAAGAGTCATTGATTCTCACGCTTGGGGAAAAATATTCGGCACTGGAAGCCTCCGGATGGGATGTTGGCGATGAAGAGATTAAGCGCGATCTGAAAGGACTCCTTGGAGGAGAATTTCTGAAATTCTCCGGCATATCCTCGGTTTAATGATTACGTGTGGCGGCCTTTTTGTTTTTAATTCGCTTTGGTGGACGGGGATTTGGGGAGCGAGTGAAAGATTGACAGGGCGCTTTTAGGCAAAAGCAACGCGCTTTCACTGGCAGACTCAAATCGGGGCCTTTAGGTTTCTTCTGTTTTCTTCTTACAAAAACGGCATAGCTGGGATATTCGTTTTTAAGGTTTGTCCTGAGGACGTTAGTAGTGGTGCCGTTTCGAGCAGAAAAGAGGAAAAAGCGTTACTAATAGGTTTTTCTCTTGAAACAAGAGCCGGAAGAATGCAGAATCTCCCCCGCGTAGCGCAAGCGTTACCATTTAGGTGCCTCGGTAGCTCAGTTGGTAGAGCAGTTGACTCTTAATCAATTGGTCCTAGGTTCGAGTCCTAGCCGGGGTACCACTTCA
>CAZSTC010000024.1:0-32906 GCA_964609795.1 uncultured Verrucomicrobiota bacterium | reverse complement strand
TTATTTGACATTCCTACAGCCATAGCAAATGCAATCTCATTCCTAACATTCTCAACTGTTGTGTTATTTTCTTTTGCAATCCGCTCCAAAACATACTTCATTTTGTTCTTCGTTAGTTTTTTCATCTTATTCCCCCATTACGTTTACTTGGCACTCATTTGAATGCGTTTTTCTTTCAAAATTGTACTAAAAGTATTATACAACATTGCAGAGAGATTGAACATAATCGCTTAAGGTTTATTAAATGCTACATTTCCATCAATGAGAAGTGATTAACTGCACGAAAAAAGAGCCTGCAGACTTCAAATCTGAAATCTACAGGCTCAATCTTACTTTATGCTTTTGTTACATACTTCTCCCCATTTAGTTCAAGACACACATAGCCGGATGGTGTTCTCGCCCAATATTCCTTAGTTGAAACAGTGATGATCTCCTGTGCTGTGAAAATAATGTCTTTCAAATAAAATGCCAGTCCGGTTGATCTCCTGCTCTCATTAATACTTTGTGCAGATACCGTCATTTCCGTGAATTTCTTCTGAGCATACTTCGTTCCCGGTCCTTTACGCACTTTTAAGGCAGATGCCGTGACTCTATAATTTCCCTTCTGATATACTGCTACATTCTCTACGACAGATGATGCTATTCCAGTTACTTTTTCATCATACGCTGTCAGATTATAAGTCTGTATCAATCTTTTTAGATTCGTTGCATAAGCAAGCGAGGTTGCCCAACCATCCTGTCTGATAAGGTCACAAGCTGTCGCAGCATCTGTTACTCCTTTCAGATTAGCATATCTCTTATAACCGGAAAGAAACACATAATACCCCTTTATGCCCTCTGATGCATTTGGATATTTTCTGAACTTAGCTGTAATGGTGTAGTATGTACCATCGGCTTTCTGTTCTTTTGTGGAATACTCTTTATATTCACACCCACAATTCGCTTTCCACTTCATTCCGAAATAATTGTAGCAATCTCTGGAAAGACCACTCTTTCCCCATGCACTCTCCAAAATTGCCTGTGCAATGGTTAATGACGGAAGAATGCCGTAGATCTTATAGTAAGACACTGCGGCATTCCCTATCATTTCTATAAAGTTTTTCTGTTCTGTGGTCATCGGCTACCTCCATTCTTCATTGCATATACCGCTGATTCAATGAGGTTATCCAACTGGCTTTCTGAAATCTTGATACCCGTCTTTCCAATCATTTCATTTAGAAACTGAAGCACTATTTGTTTCCGCTTTTCACCTGCTCCACTTTCCGTTATTGTCTGCTCTGCTGCGTACACAGCAGTTTTTACCCATTCTGCAAGCCATGCCATATTTGCTTCATCCATCTTTGCTCTGATATAAGGCACTGCAAAACGGATTACTAATGTGACTGCTAAAATAATCACTGCTTTCAAAATCTCAAATAAAATATCATTCATCTCTCGTTCCTCCCACTCCAAACAGCCTTACATAGGCTCTGTCAATTTGATAATTACCAAGTAATGCCAGAATAAAAAGTGTTATCATCCGTAATCACTCTCCAATTCTTTTATTGTGTTTACATTTCTGTGTTTTCTACAGTTCTCCACTTTTGCTTTCCATATGACAAATCCGGTGTGAATGGCCAGTTCCCCATATGCACTCGGAATCATAACCGTAAGTGCAGACATATCCGTTATATTCAGATAACCGGATAAAAAAACAGCAATGAATGTGATTACCGTCATTACTGTTACAAGTGATACATTATAAAGATATAGGCGGTCTGTGAATCCCCTTCGTCTCCTCCTTCCCATCATTCTGCCTCCTGATCGTGTGCCATTTTGTTGACGTGTTTCTGTAACCGTTCTTTTGCTTCTGTTACGCTGCCATTACATCCCTGCTGTTTCAGACCATCCAGTACAGCAAGCAGGACGTAGGTATGCATACAGAGTTCTGATTTTAACTCTGCTATCTCCTTTTCCTGCTTTTGTGCTCTTGTAAGAAACTTAAATACAGCGAACAGAATTCCTCCCACTACTGCAACGCTCTCTATAACCTTTGCCAATTCTACGATATCTATCTGCATATTCTCTCCTCCTAAACGCATGTCACATATGTGATGATTGCTTTTCCGTGTCCCTCATTTATACCTGCTTCCGTCATAGCCGGATAGTACTTCTTATTTCTCGAAAAACTGGGGACACCTCCGATATACCCGGAACCTCCTGCTCCGGATTCGCCTGCCTGTCCAAATGCACCACCATAGAAACCGCCTCCGGCACCTGCATAACCATTATTATTGCTAGAAAATGCACCATAGCCAAAATTATAGGTGTTTGAGGATGAATTTGCTGTCTGTCTTCCTCCAAGTGCTCCACCTGAACCATTTCCACCATTTTCTCCTCCACCAGCTCCACCATTATGACTGATGTTCTTTCCATACTGAAGGGATGCTCCACCACCTCCACCTGCTACAATCAATACGGTGGATAATGATGCATAAGACACCGTTTTCAAATCACCCGCTTTAGTTGCGATATGGGTACATCCTCCACCGCCTCCATTAGCACTCTGTGGATAAGACCCATTTACGGTTGCATAGTAATATCCACTTGAACCACCATTATATCCACCATTTCCAATGGAATTGGCATTCGTTACTTTAGGAGCACTACCACCGATTGCAATATAGAGTTTTGTTCCTTTAGTCAGATATGCATAACCGTTGGAATGGCCTCCTTTTCCACCTTCTGCTGTCTTTTCCTCATACTCAACGCTCCCTCCTTGTCCACCATAAACGTCAAGATTATAGACTCCATTTACCGGAACGATATATTCAAAATAATTTCCGGTATATACAAACTCATATTTCTCCTGAATCCAGTTCGCATATAAGACACTGTCCTCAGAAAATTCTGCTGTTGTGTATGGAAGCATGGGTATTGATACCGTATCAGAAGTCCATCCGATAAAGGCAAATCCCTCTTTCTTGAAGCTGCAGACAGGCAGTGTTGTACTTTCTCCATATACATTTCCATTATTATAAAGAACTCCTGTTTCAATGCTATCCATCTCTCCGGTTCCACCACTTGAGAAAAAAGACACTTCTGCAGGTTTCTTAAATACCGCATAGAGAGTAAATGGCTCATCAGTAGTTACTATCAGGTCCTTTAATACCCTTGCATCCGCTGTATTGTCCTGTCTCCATCCAACAAATTCATATCCTGACAATGCCACAGGAGGAGCGGTTTTTACAGCATCTGCTTCATCTTCAACTATCTGTGATAACGCATAATCGGTATCTATCTGATAGGTTACCTTCACGCCATCGGAATAAATTTTATTCTCTCCCATATAGATTCTGGTAATCTTCTGCGTATTGGCATCCTCATAGCACATATAAATAACATTGGGATTGTATTCCGTAAGTGCCTTATACTCTGTCAGTGCTGTCACTCTGATGACGAGGTTTCCTGTACTGCTTAATGCAGATTCCACTCTTTCCCCCAGCGTCACTACGGTATTGTTTAGTTCTGTCAATACTGACACTGCCCCATCCAATTCACCCAGTATATTTCTGGCTGTAAAAACAGCTGTACCATCCAACACCTTATCTCCGACTTTTGTTATTTTGGCATAACCTGTTGGTTCAGCTGTTGCTGTTGTTCCTGCCTGTGTACAGTACAGAGTCACCCAACCGGGAGCACTTGGATGAGAAACCACATCCCCCAGACTGTAGTTGACTGACCGTTCCAGTGAAACACCACCGCCTCCTCCACTCCCACCTTTTAAGAGTGAGAATACCTGAATCAAATCAGTGAGTTCTGTAGAAGAAACAGTAAAGTTGGCCAGTTCCAAATCATAAGCCGAATTATTATAGTTCACGTTATTATCTGCCATAAGTGCAGAAAGGGTTACTGCAGTTTCCGTCATGATTCTTATGGGTTCATCTGCATTAGATAAATCCATGTGAATATAGATTCTTCCGTTTAGCGTCTGTCCCGTTTCTGCCAGTCTGACAGGAACTTCTGTTTCATACACTTCAAATAATCGGCCTCTTATCATGCCAAACCCCTGTGAAATATGAAGCACATTTCCTCTGGCATAGGATACTTCGCATCCTTTGAAAATACCTGCTCCCGGAATGGCTGTTTCATGGATGATGGCATCATCCTGTGGAGTAACGTTTCCACCCTTAAATGTTTTCAGTTCAATATTACCTGCCATCCTCATTCCTCCTTAAAATCTTTGTAAGATCAAGTCTTACTGTTCCAAATATCAGTTTTGTTTCATTTCCTATTTCTCTGCCAGTCAGTATGCTCTGATAACTCACTCCTTCAGAAATGATATTCACTACCTGTCCAAACTCCATCTCTTCCGGCTTAACGAGACTGTCTCCCTTCATCATGGTTAATTCAATCAGATTGGAATACGCAAGATTCGCAAATTTATCATAAGCTGCTTGAATTGCAGCACTTTCAAAACTGCTCCCCTCCTCATAGGATAGGGACTGCATTTCACAGATTACCGGAGTAATCCGGTCTTCGTTTTTCGTATCATACCCAAGGTCAGGATGCAGATAGTAAACCCTCTTTGTTGTGTAATCATTTGCATCCAAAAGCACCAGTTTGTTCACATCCGCACTTACACTTTTTATGGTAATGCTCTTTTTTATGATATTAGGCAGGTCACTTTCAATTACAATTTCATTTCCTGTCATTCTGCCAACTTTAAAATTCACTTGTCTGTTCTGCACATCCAGTTCTGTTTTGACCAGAATTCCGTACTTTGTCATTGCTGGAATAATAATCGAATTTAAAAGATTCACAATATTGTAATGACCGCCTTTTTCAGCCGGAGTAATATGAAGTCCCCAGTCTGTTGTTCCAGATACTACTGATACTGTTAATCCCTTTATATTCTGCAGGTTATCTTCATTATGAAGAAACATCTCCTGAATGCGGTCGCAGATGAATGATTCAAATGTTCCTACACCTTGTAAATTGACATCAAACAGTACATCTGTATTCAGCAATTCCATCAAAGGCTTAAATGAAATCTGTTGTAGTTTTTTTGAAGAATCTGTTCCATATGTGACTTCTGAAATCACCCCTGCATACTCTTCTTTCCCCCTGCTGATACGAATATAGTCCTGTTTCTTGATACCCGGCATGGCTGTTATGATTATGGAATTTTCATCTGAAGAAAGATAATCCTCTTTATAGATGATTTCGTTTACATTTGTATTGCCAACCATCATAAACCCCTGAGTGAAAATCTCTACATTATACGGTCTCATAACTGATTTTTCCCTCCACTGTCATATTGATAGAATTCAATCCGTCATGAACAACTGAAATACGGTTAGATCCATGTTTTAACAGAAAAAATCTCTCTGTAGTAAAGTCACACATCTGATATCTGTCTGCCACGATTTCGTCTCCGCTCCCTCGTTCCGTGATGCTGTAGGGCATCGTTGTTGTATCAATTACCAGTTTCCTGCCATCCGGGATTGTTCCAGAATAGGCACCCGTTTCATAAAGAACATTATCCACGTAATGTTTCCATACCGGATTGACACAGGGACCATAAATACTGATTCTGCATGGACTATCTACATAACTGTCCGAATCAATCAATAACGTATTTTGCGAAATATCTGCATACGCATAGGAATAAACATAAGGGTATATTTTTCCTCCAATATACAGAGTGTCACTGTTCTTTGTAATACTCCGATAAAACAGACCTGTTGCGATAAATGACACCTCGCAGTTTAGTCCGATTCCACCCTCCATGAGTTCCCCCTTCTCGATTTGCAAAAGTCTTATGGGAACTCGGAATTCTTCATCCGGCTGATAAATCAAAGTTAAGGGAGTTGACCTTACAAATCTGGTAAACTCCCTGTAATTCTGATATGCTTTGATTCCACCAAAGAAGATACTTCCGTTCAATTCTCCCTGAGAAAACATTTCCTCCAGTGGAATAAAGTCCGTTCCTATCTGTTTAAACTGGGTGCTGTCTGTATACCCAAATCCACCTATGGAATGGAAAAAGGATTCCTTCGAATTTAAATCAAAGGATTTCCCCTCTCCATTCATAATTTTGAATTTTCTCATCATAGATACGCCTTTCCCAGCTGACGGTTCAGTCCGTCAGATAATTCTCCAACAAGCGTTCCCGAATCAAGGATAATCTGTGCATTCGCCATTTTCGGTAAATACTTAAGAACAGCATTTGTAAGGGCATCTACATTCACATTACTTCCTTTACTGCCAGTTCCTCTTGTTTCATACTCAATCTTTCCTGTTGTCGGTACCAACGTGGATGCAAGTGAATTCATAGGATCCTTTAGACTTGAAAGATTATTCTCAATACCCTCTCCCATTAACTTAATCATATCCGGCATAAATGTATGGAAATTAGATAAAGGTCCTACATCCGGCTCCGAAAAGTGAAGATATGATGCTATGGTTCCTGCGATATCCTTCACTTTATCTACCAAATGTCCAATCATAGAGCCGATTCCACTAATTAGATTTTCAATTAAATCTGCTCCCCAATTCCATGCATTTGAAGCGAGATTGCTAAAGGCATTTTTAATGTTATCAACCACATTGCCTATACAGTTTCCTATGTTGGATGCGGCATTCTGTATTCCATTCCATATATTTGAAAGTCCGGTTGAAACTGATGATTTCATGTGTTCCATACCGGAACTGATGGTGTTTTTAATGCTGCCTGTTATATTCTCTGCCACAGATTTGATATTCGTCCATGCCTCTGAAAAAGTATTCTTAATGTTTTCTGTAGCTGAACCAAATACCGACTTCACATTTTCCCACATACTGCTCACTCCGGAAGTCAGTTTTTCACTGAATGAATCATAAAATGACTTCATGGCATCCAAGCCGCTG
Organism: uncultured Verrucomicrobiota bacterium; assembly: GCA_964609795.1. GTDB lineage: Bacteria > Verrucomicrobiota > Verrucomicrobiia > Limisphaerales > UBA1412 > UBA1412. The sequence continues at coordinate 26,015 of CAZSTC010000024.1, read as the reverse complement.
CTCGTGATATCTTTCATCTTATCGTGAAAAGAGGATGTCCCGGATTTAATGTTCTCCCACAAATTCGATACATTCTCCTTAATGCTGTTTCCAATCGAAGATATGGATTCTTTCATGTTATTCCATAGTGATGTTGTATTTTCCTTTATGGATGTCCATGCATTGGAAAGAGTATCTTTAATACTGGAGGTGGCATTCGATACATTTTCTTTAATGCTGCTCCATGTTTCACTGATTCCTGTTTTCATGCTCTCCCATGTAGAAGAGGTATTTGTTTTGATGCTGTTCCATGCTTCAGAAACACCACTTTTGATATTGCCGAGTGCTGTACTGGTTCCGCTTTTAATGCTATCCCATGCAGAACCTATTCCTGACTTAATATTGCTCCATGTCTCAGAAGTGTGACTCTTTATGGAATCCCACGTATTGGAAATAAAAGAACCCACAGCAGATGCCGCATTACTTGTAATACTCTTAATGCCGTCCCATGCACTACTGACGATATTTTTCATGCCATCCCACGCACCTGCAAAAAAGGACTTAATACCCTCCCATACAGAACTGAAAAAATCTTTTATGCCATTCCACAGATTAATCCAAAATTCACGAAATCCTTCACAGTTATCCCATAAATACTTAAAAAGACCTGCAATCGGATTTATCATAAATAATGCCATTGCCTGCCAGTTTTCCTTTATGAAATTGACCACGCCACTAAAAAAGGACTTGATTCCATCCCAAATCTGACAGAAAAAGTCCTTGATTCCTTGCCACAGATTAATCCAAAATTCTCGGAAACCATCACAGTTATTCCATAATACAACGAAGATTGCGATAAGAGCCGCCACAGCTGCAATAACAAGTCCTATTGGATTCGCAAGCATGACTGCATTCAGGGCTCCAAACGCTCCCGTCACTGCACTGATACCACCAGCTATTGCAGGAACAAGTGTCATAATTGTACCAATCGCTGATATAATTTTTCCTACAACAATCAAAATAGGACCTACAGCTGCTACCACGAGTGCGGCTGTGATGATAAACTTCCTTGTTCCCTCATCCATACCGTTTAATTTATCTACCACCTTCTGAATAAAAGAAACAATGTCTCTGATTACCGGGACAAGTACATCTCCTATCGAGATGGCGAGTTCCTGCAACTGAGATTTCAATATGGTCAGCTGTCCTTCCAAGTTATCCTGCATGACAGCCGCCATCTTTTCACATGTACCATTATATCCGTCAATCGTATCGGAACAGGTAGCAATGGCTGTATGAAGTTTAGTCACATCCCCTTCTCCGGCATTCATAACAGCAAGAAAACCAGACATTGCATTCTTACCGACTAAAGCCTCTGCTGATGCAGCTGCTTCTGATTCGGTCATTTTTCCAAAGTACCCACGAAGGTCTTGCAGGATATCCCCAAGTGATCTCATGGAACCATCTGCATTTGTTGTCTTTACCGTTACATCACCAAATGCTCTGCCTGACAAATCAATATCACCAGTCAGATTTGTCATAATCGTTCTGAGTGCAGTACCAGCCTGACTTGACTTAATTCCGGCATTTGCCATAAGTCCGATAGCCTCTGCGGTGTCTTCAGCAGTGAAACCAAGTGCACCTGCTACAGGGGCACAATACTTAAATGTCTCTCCCATCATGGATACATTGGTATTTGCATTGGATGATGCGGCTGCTAGAATATCTGCGAAATGTCCGGAATCAGATGCTGTTAATCCGAAAGCGGTCAATGCATCTGTTACAATATCAGATGTGGTTGCTAGGTCTTCTCCGGATGCAGCAGCAAGGTTCATAATACCGGAAATACCCTCTATCATATCTGAGGACTTCCAACCTGCCATAGCCATATAGTTCATTGCCTCGGCTGCTTCCGTTGCAGAGAACTTTGTCTTTTCTCCCATCTCTCTGGCCTTATCACGAAGGGCATTGAATTCATCCCCTGTTGCCCCGGATACTGCCGCCACTTGACTCATTGCAGAATCAAAATCCGCTGCTGTTTTTACGGCAGCTGTTCCTAATGCGAGAACCGGAACAGTAACCGACCTTGTGAGACTTGTTCCAACCCCGGAAATATTATCTCCCAGAGTTTTCATCTTTTCCCCTGTCTCAGCTATTTTCTGAACAGCAACCGCTGATTTACCAGCCTGTTCCTCCAAGGATTTCAATTTAGTTTCTGTTTCTACAATTTCTCTTTGTAAAGCATCATACTGTGCCTGTGAAATCTCGCCATTAGCAAGCTGTTGATTGGCCTGCTGTGCTGCCTCTTTTAACTGAGCCAGTTTTTCTTTTGTTTCCGAGACAGCCTGTGCCAGTAATTTATGTTTTTGAGCAAGGAGTTCTGTATTGCCTGGATCCAGTTTCAGAAGTTTATTAACATCATTCAGTGCCGATTGTGTGGTCTTTATCTCTGAATTGACGGTCTTAAGTGCGGTAGATAATTTTGTGGTGTCACCACCAATTTCGACTGTAATTCCGGCTATTCGATTTGCCATACTGCTCCTCCTCTCCTTTTTTTTCATAACAAAAGCACCCAACCATATAGGTTGAATGCTCCACAAAATATCTATATCCATGAATAGGAAAGTAACAATCATCAGAATTTATCAAAATCATCCTGATTTGCCAGTTCCCTATATTCATAATTGTCATTCTGATTTTCTACAAATATATCATTTACCATTCCTACCGTCAGAAGGTCTAAATCACGAAGACTCAGACCTATCTGTAAACATCTGAGTAGGAAAATGGGTGTGTTTATTTCACGCTCTGTCGAGCGAAGTTTTTTTTAGCGTCTGATTCTGTCTTGATGTTCATTCCCCATAATTCAATCAGTTCCGGCAATACCTGATAGATTGAAAAGGTACTGAATTCATCCAGCCACTCTTCCGGGGTATCCGGGACCGTAGGGTCTGCATGCTTGGCCATAATATAGGCAATGTTTTCAAACATCTCAAGCGAAAACATATCAAGATTGGATTGCTCCGAATCCCCACTGTTCACACATTTCTCAAGACCTGAGATATCTTTGTAGATATCCCTTTGGAATTTTAATCTGTAGATACGGGGAATGGCAGCACTTGCTTTAAATGCCACCTCTTTCCCATCAATGTTTATTTTCTTTACGATACCCATGCTCTACCTCCTATGACTGCCCGCCTTCACCTGTTGGTTCATCCGTAATTTCACCCGATAAATCGGTATCCGGTACATAAACATTTTTATACCAATTGTTATAAGCAGTGGCCTTGGTAGCATCTCCTGTTTTTGCCTTTACCAGTCCATTTGCCAAAGGACGAGCCTTTATGGTCAGTGTTTCCGTCTGCACCTCACGGCTCTCTTCATTTGTTTTTGCTGCAATCTTAGGTCTTGATGCAGAACAATTGAACATTACGTGTCTAATCTTTCGCTGATCCCCGTCAAATTCAAATAAAAGAGCAAATTTACCTGTTTCGGAATTGGAATTTTCTACAAGGACACTGTTAGAATCTACGGATTCCATAAGCACTTCTGTTCTGAAAGACTCCGGAATCATTGCTACTTCTAAGTCCCCATCATAACCCTGATTGTTGTTGATAATATAGTATGCCGTTCCATCTGCGTAAAAAGTCTCTGGTTCACCCTGTGGTTCAAGTGAAATGGAAACTGCACCCGGTATTGCGACAGGTGTTGCCCAGCTGTACTTTCCACTGGCATCCTGTGATAATAAAGCATAATGCACGTTACAAATATTGAATTTTACCTTATTCTGTTTTGTTGCCATCTTTATACCTCCGTTTCATAAAGGACTTCATACATCTTTTCACTGCTAATCCATGTTTCCGATTTCAGATAGATGAGTCCATATTTATTTAATGTGTACTCGATTTCTTCTTCCAGTTCCGGGGTTTTCCGGTCTGTATAGAGTTCAATGTGCAGCCTATCAGCCTTGAAATACACTGAATTATCAGCTACAAAGTTGGAAGATGCCGGATACCGATACACCATGAATGGTGGTTTCGGTGATTCTCCTTCAGCAAAGTGGTCATATGCATAAGGGATACCGATTTCCTTTAGCACCTTCGTAATGATTTCTTTACTCATGACTTGATACTCCTTTCAACGGCTGCCATCAGTTCTTTTTCTGCCTTTGCCTCGGCAGGAGCAATATGTGGAAATGCCTTTGTTCTGCCACCTCCACGTTTCGCATGCCCATTTTCAAGCAAATGTGTCAGTCTGTATCTGGTTTTGGAATGTACTGTCATTGTGGTAGAAAGGGATGTGTCTTTTGTTTTTGTCACTGCCCAGCTTTTCTTATATTTGCCAGTCTTTACGGGAGCATTATTCTGGATTTCCTCTTTCGTATCATCAGCTACTCTTTTCACAATCTCCTTCACATCTTTCGCTGTCATTTCTACATATTCCGTAAACTCCCTGTCTATGGCCTTGGCTAATTCATCTGGCTTAATTACCTGACTCATCCTTTTTCTCCCTCTTTGCATAAATCTTGATGGTTTTTTTCTTAAATCCCATGAAATCAATGGATGTGATATTATAGATACTTCCGTTAAATGCAACCCGGTACCCATCCGAAGAGATATCCGCCACCTCCGAAGAGTAGCGGATATTGAATTCTACTGTTTCATTCACTGTTGTTTTTCCTGCTTCATCATCCTCATTCATGGATTTGGTAAAAGCAGAAGCATAACAGGAATAGCAATCTGTCCATTCATTTAGATGGTTTCCGATATCATCTACAACCAGTACATTCTTTTGTATGACTATCCTTAGATTCATACTTGCGATGTTCATCAGAACACCTCCTTACGCTGTCCAAATAAAAGGTTTCGTAAGGAAGATAGCAATTCCTTGTGATTGGCATTTTCGCGGTGTTCATACAGATATGCCAAGGCATAAAATATGGCTATCTCCACTTCCGGATTATCTTCTGCCAGTACCATATCTTCTGCTCTTAATACATCTCTCACAAGGGATTTTGCTGTTTGCAGCATTCTCTCTATCATTTCATCCTCATCCAATGTATCAACACGCAGATAACATTTTGCATTCTCAATTGTGATATCCATAAGCACCTCCTATTATCCGGGCACCCTAAGATGCCCGGACTGAATCTTCTCAGGCAGTTGCTTTTGCCTTGATATCCAAAGTCTTAACAGCCTCCGGAAGAATCAGCTTGCCATCCACACGCTCAGATGCAAGGAATCCGACCTGCCCGGTTGCAGCATAAAGTTCATTTAGTCTCTTGAAACTTCTGCCCTGACGGTCTGCAATCCAGTAGTATGAATAATCACCAAAGGACATAACTCTGTTTCCGGCAGCAAGTTCAGGAACATAGACGGAAGTCCTATATGGACGATTCAAAATCTTATCTGGCTCTCCATCTCTGACACTAGGCTGCCAGATATAGTTTCCATTTCCATCCTTCAGTTTCCTGATGGCTTTTACCGTAGAATCATTCAGAATCCATGTTGCTTTGCTACGATATGGTGCTCTTAAGCTGTAGAACAGATCCATAACATCATCAAATGTGATAGCAATCGAAGATGCAGTGACTCCGGATTCTGCTCCACCTGCTGTATGAAAGATACCCGTCGGTTTTCCTGTGCCATCTCCAATAAAGAATGCTTCCTCTTCCTTGGTTCCAATACGTCTACAGAACTCTTTTGCAATATAGTTCTCTACAGGAAATACGGAATCATTGAGTAATTCATCAGATACCTTAATCATGGTAGCCAGTTTATATGCACCAATAGATGCCTGACCGAATGCATCATCAGATTCCGGGAATGCTCCCTCTTCATCAATCCATGCTGCAGTACCCTTTGATGTAACAATAGGAATCTTACGGTCACCACTGGAAGTTTTGATAACGGTAGCCAGTCCACGGAAGAAAACCTCATCCTGGAGCTGCTCTACCAACTTCTTTTCATACTCATCCGGTGCAAGATAGCCACCTTCCGAATCTGTTCCAATAGAAAGAGCGTTCTGGACTTCGTATGACATCTTGTTTCTCATACCATTCCAAAACGCTCTCTTATACTCATCTGTTGCTCTTCCGGTTTTTGTTTCTCCTGACGGAGTGCCTGTCGGCTTATTGGTAATCGGTGTAGCACTTGCCTTGGCCAGTTCTGCATCAATGGTGGTCTGTCTTTCCAGTCTTTCAATCTGCTTACCAAGATCCATGACATCCGATTCCATCTTGTCATAGGTGGCTGCATCCTCAGCCGAAACGAAAGTGCCATCCTTACTTTTTTCATCAAGAAATTTCTTTGCACTTTCCCATGCCTTTGCTCTCTGTTCTTTTAACTCTAATACTTTACTCATAATAAATGTCCTCCTTAAGGTTTGATGAGACTAAGTCTCTTTTCTAATTGATTAATGGGTATCATTTCTTCCGGCTTCATAGCCGAAACTTTCATAAGGAATGAATCCTCTACTGCCTTTCTTGAGTAGACAAACGAATTCTGACTAAGAGGAAGGTTTTTCTCTTCCTTCTTTGTGTCGTCTTCATCCTCCTGTGGTGTTTTCTCTGATTTATTCTCAAACAGGATTGCATCTGCAAATCCCAATTCCACAGCTTTTTTTGCATTAAACCAGCTTTCATCATCCATCATGTGGGATAATTTCGTCCGGTTCATGCCCGTCTTTTTCTCATAAGCATTCAGGATACTTTCCTTTACTTCCTCCAGCATGGCAATTGCCTTTTTCATATCACAGGCTTCTCCCATTGCTATTGTGGAAGGATTGTGAATCATCATCATGGCAACCGGAGACATCAATACTTCATCTCCTGCCATAGCAATGACGGATGCGGCTGACGCAGCTAAACTGTCAATGCGTACCGTGACTTTGCCTTTGTAATCCATAAGCATGTTGTAAATCTGGGCTGCAGCAAACACATCACCACCGGGACTATTAATCCAAACAGTGACATTTCCCTCTCCTGCGTCCAGTTCATTCTTAAAGATCCCCGGAGTGATTTCATCTCCAAACCATGTCTCATCAGAAATCTCTCCATTTAAAAAGAGCGTCCTCGATGATTCGAGTTCGCCCTCATTCTTTACCCAGTTCCAAAACTTTCGTTTCATTCCTGTTTACCTCTCTTTCTATTTTCCTGTGGTTCTTTCTGTCCAAACAATCCGGCATCCGCCAGTTTTGTCATGTTTCCGTTTACAAGATACAAATCGCCACCTTCTTCTTTGGAAATAGGATTTAAGTTTTCCATCTCACGAATATCATTTGTTGAAAACCACCCATTCTGCCTTCCTGTAGCATAGCCATTCATACGAGACTGATAATCTCCTCGCAAAAGACCGTCCACATTAAACTTAATGAAATAAGTTCCCTTTTCTCCCGGTAGCAGTAAGGCTCGTGCTAAACTCTGCTCGATTCGAATAACCCACGGATCCAGAGTGTATTTCACAAACTCCAAACTCTGCTGCTCGATATTATTAAAGGAACTCTTATCCAAATCCCCAATCATATGAGGCGGAATCCGGTACAGTCTTGCAATTTCATTTATCTGAAACTTTCTTGTTTCCAAGAATTGTGCCTCTTCAGGAGGAATGCCAATCTGCTGATACTTCATTCCCTCCTCAAGTACGGCAATCTTATGGGCATTATTGCTGCCACGATAGACAGAATTCCATGATTCCCTTACTTTACTTGGGTCTTTCAATACCCCCGGATGTTCTAATACCCCTCCCGGATTGGCTCCATTCGCAAAGAAACTGGCACCATATTCCTCACAGGCAAGTGTCATACCCACCGCATTTTTCGCCATCGCAATCGGAGAATAACCGATAAGACCATCAAATCCCATCCCCGGAATATGAAGAACATCTTCTTCCTTCAGAACAATCTCTCCATAATTCTTAAAATTGGGATTTTCCTCTGTATTTCTGGAATACACATAATACAGTTTTCCATGCTCATCTCTCTCCACAGAGATTTTGTTTGGAAGTAATGGATAAAGTCCTAAAACCTTACCACTCCCATCTCTAATAATCTGTGCATAGGCATTTCCCCAGATAAGAAGATGACTCATCAGTGTTTCTCTGAAAATGAAAGAAGTCATTTCCGGATTCGGTTCATCATGAAGTAAAAAATAGAGCGGATGATCATGCATCAGCTCTTTTCCTCCACCCTCTTTATAACGGTACACATGAAGTGGTAATGATGCGATTGCCTCAGATAAAATTCTGACGCATGCATAAACCGCTGTTGTCTGCATTGCCGTATTTTCATTGACAGGCTTTCCACTTGTTGTCCTTCCAAACAGAAAAGAATAACCACTTCCTGCACTGATATCCTTTGGCTTATCTCTTGTTCGTGAAAAACCAAATAAACTCTTTATTCCCATAAGCACCTCCTAAATATGCGTAATTTTTACTTGTCCAGTTCTATATTCTTTGGTATAATTCTTTTTGTAACAAATCTGTATTTCTTGCCAAACATCTGGCAGTATTCCCACCACTACATTAATACTTACGAAGGGAGATTTTTAATGTTTACCATGAACGAACTAAATAGCATTGACCGTCAGTATTTTCGTATTGTCGGTGCAAGCAGTTATGCTGTGACTTTGCAATCCAAAAACACAAAGCACTATTGGCATATCATCAAAATCGTATATCCGCATTTTACATCCTGTAACATCTTTCACAGCCACCACGGTACTTGGAACTATCATCTTCACGGGCATGCACCAACACTACAGGACGCTGTTCGCAGTATCAAAAGCCATGATGTATTTCAACTAAATGGACGAAAACGAACCAAGCCGAAACATTCTTCTAAGTCTAAGAATTATTCATACATCTGATTTAAAGCACACCTTATTAGTAACATCCCCAATAAACAAATTAGTAGCATAAGTACATACCTCCTAAAATGATAGAATACCCCTGGAATCATAAACACTTTCGGATGTATCGTTACCACAGCGGATTGCTCTATCAAGACCCATAATTGTTGCAATTGCACCATCTATCTTTTCCGTGGATTTTGCTTTGTCAGCCTTAATATTACCTGCAGGGTCAGTACGAATGAATATGTTATCCATCATCCATCTAAGAACCGGATGACCGCCATGAGCAATTTTTCCTTCCAAGGTCAGCTTCATCAACTCTTTTGTGGGTGGTGACATGGACGCAAATCCCTGTCCGAATGGAACAACCGTAAACCCAAGTCCCTCAAGGTTCTGCACCATCTGGACTGCTCCCCAACGGTCATAGGCAATCTCTCTGATATTGAACCGTTCACCCAGCTTTTCTATGAATTGTTCAATATATCCGTAGTGAACAACATTTCCTTCTGTTGTTTTTATGAATCCCTGTTTTTCCCAAACATCATAAGGTACATGATCTCGTTTTACACGTAGGTCAAGGGTTTCTTCCGGTACCCAGAAATACGGCAGAATATAGAATTTATCATCTTCATCCATTGGTGGGAATACAAGAACAAAAGCCGTTATATCTGTGGTACTGGATAAATCCAAACCTGCATAACAGACACGTCCCTTAAGCATATCCTCATGAACCGGATACGCACATAAATCCCATTTTTCCATTGGCATCCATCTGACTGCCTGTTTGACCCATTGGTTGAGTCTTAATTGTCTAAAGCTGTTCTCTTCCCCCGGATTCTGCCTTGCTGATTCACAAGCATCCTTTACCTTATCTATTCCAACTGTGATACCCAAAGATGGATTCGCTTTCTTCCATGTTTCCGGATCCGTCCAGTCTTCTGATTCCTCTGCTCCAAAAATGACCGGATAAAACGTTGCGTCATGCTTTCTTCCCTCTAAAATATCCTTTGCCTTCTGATGGGTTTCATAACAAATGGAATTGGTATCAGTCCCAGCTGTTGTAATCAGAAAAAACAATGGCTGCATTCTGGCATCACCGGAGCCCTTTGTCATAACATCAAATAACTTTCTATTGGGTTGAGTATGAAGTTCATCAAACACAACTCCATGAATATTAAAACCATGCTTACTATAGGCTTCAGCAGAAAGGACTTGGTAAAAGCTGTTTGTCGGCAGGTAAATCATCCTTTTCTGTGATGCTAATATTTTTACCCTTTTATTCAGAGCAGAACACATTCTTACCATATCCGCTGCCAAATCAAACACGATAGTTGCCTGTTGCCTGTCAGCAGCACACCCATAGACCTCTGCCCGTTCCTCTCCATCACCACAACATAACAGTAATGCAATTGCGGCTGCCAGCTCTGATTTTCCCTGTTTTTTAGGTATTTCAATATATGCCGTATTAAATTGTCGATAATTATTTGGCTTCTTGGTCCCGAAGATATCGCGCACAATTTGTTCTTGCCAGTCTATCAGTTCAAATGGCTTTCCTGCCCATGTGCCTTTGGTGTGACAGAGTGCCTCTATAAATGCAACTGCGAAATCAGCTGCATCCTTATCATAAACGGAGTCCTTTGCTTTAAACCTTGTAGGAATATACTTCTTCAATTTTCGCAAAACACTGCCTCCTTCTTTTCATAAGAAAAGGACCCCTCTCGGAGTCCTTAAAAAATCTCTTTATAAATGTTTCAATGCCCAAGTAACTGCATGACCGCTGTCTTCAAATGCTTCTTCTGAAATGTTGATAAGATTCAGTCTGCATTCAATGTCACCCAATCCACTCTCCTTTGGCGTTTCAAAGAATTCATAAATGGCTGCAAGGCTTTCTCCCCTAAAATTCATGGGTGTAAAAATAACCTTGTCACCCATTCGCAAAAGCGAATCGTAACAAACATCCATCTCACTTCCAATATCCTCAAGTGTCGTGGTATTTCTGAATCGGTAACCCCTGTGTTCTGTGTAATCCATTGTTTTCTTCATGGCAATATGCCTCCTTCGTCTTGGTAGGTACATATTCCCGTAGATAGGGATATATAGCAATACGAAAACTACACAATTCAGATGTTTCGTGGTTGTGTAGTTTTCTTTGTATTATTCATCAGAACAAAGGTCATTCCCGGCTTGCAGTTCCGTATATATTTTGGTATAGCGTTGCTGTTCACTGCCTTCACTCATGAGCATACCCTTCAGAAAGAAATCAAGGGCTTCTTCACGACTATCCCATACATTCCTTTTACCATAGCAAATCGTAGTAACGGTCTTAAGTTTCTTACAGGAATCTTCTCCATAAACCACATTCAAGTGACTGCCGTTGTCCCAATTCACCAAAATGGAGCCTGTATCATCCACTCCGGTTACAGTACCTTTCGTTCCAAGTGGAGGAGCCTGAAAATCATTCATACAGGTAAGTTCCACTCGTGTTCCCATCGGATACTGTTTTCTAACCTTATCCACTGTTTTTCTATTAGGAAACATCATTGCTCCACCTCCCTGTTATGCTTGAATGCAGATGAACCGGAAAGGTTTTGTAATAAAATCTTTCGTTCCTCTTTGTACTCATCCCCTATAAATCCAAGTCTCAATAGGAAACATCGGAAAGCATATTTTTCATTATCGACATCCTTTTCCTTGGTTGATATTCGGGTCTGTGTTCTTGCCATATTGCAGAGGGCAGAAACAAAATGCATGTAGGCCTTCATTTCATTTCCATCTGTTCCTGAGAACCAAGGAAATGAAATCTTATCATCCGTTATCTCAAGAGTTAAGTCATCCGTTTTAAATGCGGCTTTCATTAAATTCCCTTTCCCGGCAATCAGTTTGTTAAGATTCTCCAATGCTTCTTCTGTAAAAATGTTTCTGGGCATTGAAATTATCGCTTTGCTCATCTCTTCTGCTACCTCTGCTTCATACCCTTTTTCCAACAGTTTTTCAAGCAGCAATTCAATCTCCGAACTGTCTGCCCTGTCATCAAAAGTTACTGTTCCATCTTTGTCGATGGTAAAATAATCTACCTCATAGCCAAATGACGGGGCTCCAAGGTAGACTGCTTTTGCCCCAGTGATTTCACTGATGGCATTAACAAGGTTCTTTCTCTCTTTTCCTGTTACATTGTAATGAATATCCATATAGGTACCTCCTTTTCGTGGTAGTACATTTATCACTCTAAAAGCACATATATGGAATACTACGAATAAACAAATTACTCATTGGTACTTTGTGAATAATACACTATCCCGGAAAGTACAAATACGACATTCGGAAGTGCAACTCCATTCCCCCACATCTTATATTCTGCCGAATCGGAATGTGGATTTTGAAGCCATTTTATTATCTGATTTCTGCTCTTTGGTTTGGTGGAAGTCCCCATGATTTTTCTATGGGTTTCAAATACATCCGTCCAAAACAAAATATCCTCTTCTGTAGGATTTTCGGTTCCAAGTTCATCACACCACCAATCAGGAAATCCCTGTAGTCTTGCACATTCCGTGGGAGTCAGTCTTCTGACGATATAATCATCTTCGATGATATGATAATCTCCGCTGAATGCTTCCTGATTACCCAGCCACATCTTTTCTCCCATACTGGAAGCCAATGTTCCAAACACCTCTTTGCCGGATGCTGTCCTCGCATTAATAATCGGCGGATCCTTGTAATCTGTTGCTACCAGTGTATTTGCCAGTTCCTTTTCTGCTGATGTAAAAAACGATGCTTTGCTGGAACTATAAGTTGGATGAGCAACAGCTGTTGGACCCTGTGCACTAAGTGTGGCTGATACTCCATTTTCTTTAATGCCGGGAACACGTGCAAATTTCTGTCCGCAGTTAAATGCCTCACGGTCTATGGAATAAACCACTGCGTGTTTATCTACCGTATTCAGGGTAAACGATACATCTTCACTGATGCCATCTCCCTGTGGTCCATTCTTATCTGACCGTCCAATCATGGAACCCTGTAATGCTACAACAGCAATTCCACCTTGATTGCAGGATGGATTTCCACCATTGGCATCAAGACATCGTGCTGTATCTGCATTATAGAATCCACTGTGCGGATTGTCTGACTTCATGGCATTACTGCCTTTGGAACAGATGCCGTATGCTTTTGGCTGAAAAAGAGTCTGGTCATTATTACAGCCAAGCGTAGCAGACAAATCATCTTGTACTAATGCACCTTTTCCACCACCTTCACAGCCACTTCTGATTTTAAGCGTCTTTGGTGTCTGTACTACAAATGGCTGATTATTTCCACCAGTACCATAAGTTGCTGACACTGTCTGTGCTACGGAAAGTGGTCCCGTGAATCTGCTGTCCTGTGCATGGTTCTCAAACACTAAGCTGTCATCGACTGTTTCTCCAATGCCCTCTTGAGCATTCCCGGAAGTTCCTTTCCACGAACGGAAGCCCTCCGAAGAATACCCAGACAAGCCTTCGGACTCAAATAATATCTTTCCGGCACTCCCATCTGCAAAATCTGCGACAAGGTAGATACGTTTTCTTCTCTGGGGTACTCCCCAAAATTGTGCATCGAACAGTCTCCATGCGACTGAGAAATCATCTCCCACGATGTTTCCTGCATTCTGCCACTTTTGAGACTTAGGAACTGACAGATGTTCGTCTTTGATTTTACAGATTTCTTCAAGGACTGCCCTGAAATCTTCCCCTTTGTTACTGGAGAAGGCTCCGGGGACATTTTCCCAGACAATGTATCTTGGATATTTTCCATCGGTTGCTGACCTCATTTCTTTAATTATTCTGACCGCTTCATAAAACAAACTGGAACGTGAACCACCAAGTCCATCCCTTTTTCCTGCTACAGACATATCCTGACACGGACTTCCAAATGTAATAATATCAACAGGTTCAATCTCATTCCCATGAATGGAAGAGATATCTCCGAGATGTTTTATGAATGGCAGTCTCTTTGTTGTTACACGAATAGGAAAAGGCTCGATTTCGGATGCCCACAATGGGGTAATACCGGAATATAAGCCTCCTAAAGGAAATCCTGCCGAACCATCGAACAGACTTCCAAGTGTTAAATTAGTTTTCATCCGTAGCCTCCTCTTCTATTTTCACAGCAGAGTACGGAAGTTCTTCTCCATTTCTTATAACAAATACATCATCTGATTTGCCCTCTTTCAGTTCAATATATCGTTTGACTGCCACATCCACAAACTTTGGTTCCAGTTCAATGCCATAACAGATACGTCCTATCTGTTCACAGGCAATCAGAGTGGATGCCGACCCAAGGAAACAGTCCAGAACGGTGCCATTTGTCTGGGTACACTGCTGTATCAGATAGGCAATCAGTGGAACCGGCTTACTGGATGGATGTCCGTGTCCGTCCTCTTTGGAATTTTTGATTCCATCAAATTCAAATACTGCCTTTTGCTTCTGGTCACCATACCAGATATGTTTTCCGTCTTTCCTCCATCCCCAGATGATTGGCTCCATATTAAACTTCCAATCGGTTCTGGATAATGGTGCTCTCGGTTTCTTCCAAATAAGACCTGCTCCTACCTTAAATCCGGCATCTTCATATGCATCATAGAAAACACGGGATTTTGCAGTTGCATAGAATACATAAATAGAAGCATCCTTTGCCATGCTCTCATGCAGGCATTCGAATGCTTTCATCAAAAATTCATATCCGTCTTTATCATTCAAGTCATCATTTTTTATCTTCCCGGATGCACTATCAAGTGCCACAAAATACGGAGGGTCTGTACAGACCAGATTAACCTTATGGTCAGACAGCAGTTTGTCATAACTTTCTTTTATGGTGGAATCCCCACAGATTACTTTGTGCTTACCTATCTTCCAGATATCACCTGTCTTTGACATACATGGTTTTTCCAGTTCGGCTTCTACGTCAAAACCATCATCCTTAACATCCGAACCATCTGGGGCAAATAAATCTGCAATCTCCTGTTCCTCAAACCCCGTAAGCATGACATCAAAGTTCTCTCCCTGTAATGCCTCTATCTCAAGACGAAGTAACTCTTCATCCCAGCCTGCATCTTGAGCGAAACGGTTGTCTGCCAGTATGTAGGCTTTCTTTTGTGCTTCCGTCAGATAATCTGCCAGTACACATGGTACTTCACTGATTCCCTCTTCTTTGGCTGCCATGACTCTGCCATGTCCTGCTATGATTCCATTGTTACCGTCTATAATGACTGGATTAACAAAACCGAACTCTCTCAGCGAAGAGCGAAGTTTATTAATCTGTTCCGGAGAATGTGTTCTTGCATTATTCACATAAGGCACCAATTTGTCAATTGCCACCATCTGCATTTGTGTTGTTGTCTTTCCCATCAATAGCATCTCCTCTTCATAATTCTATCCAGTCCCCGTCTGGCACCGTCCAAATCTCCGGCAAGAATCTGACCTTTGATGGTTCGGTACTGTTGGACTGTCAATTTCGTTTTGTTTGCCTTCAAAAAAGCAATTAACTCTGAACTCGTATTTTCCATGCTACATTCCCTTCCTTGCTCGAAGGAGTCTTTCCATCATGTCATTCTGAGGATCTTCATCACTGTAATCTGTACTACAGTTTTCCTTCACAATCTGAAAAATCTCATTCCACAGACGCACCGCCTGATTCATATAGTTGATACCTATATTGATAAATGGAGATGGTATCGGTTTCTGTGTAGTCGGATGCTTTGAAAGAAATCCCAGTTTGCTTGTCATTTCTTCACACTGAATCCAGCGGGCAGAAGCCATTGCATATCGTTCAATCAGCTGTGTGGATACCTTGGAACTACAGCCGATTTTCTTTAGCCACTCCCATGTTTCTCTATAAATATCCACTGCCTGTAACTCACTTCCATCCCTCTGTTCTGCTGAAAGAAAATCATGTGGCTTTGGCATTTCCACACCCTCTATTTCCGGAATATCAAGTACCTCCAGTTTTCTTCCACCGGGATTGCCGTTTGCTGCCTTTTGAGATACCGCAGATTTCTTACGTCCGGCACCTGCTCTTGCCCCTCCACGGCCACCCGTATTATTTGATTTTGTAGGCATATTTTTTCTTGCCCTCCTTATTACCCTTTTGAAATCGCCTTTTTTGTGCGTTTGACCCCAGCACCGATCCCCCGGCGGGTCACCTGCAGAGATTCGACTACCCCCTCCGGGGTCTGTTAATCTCCGGGCCATACTCGTACACATGGTTTTTCTTATGCCATCTGTCTCCTCTTGCTGCATGGATCTGTGCATGGCAGGATTTACACAAAGAGATAAGATTACTTTTTTCGTGAGTTCCACCTTCTGCTAAAGGAACTCGATGATGAACTTCTTCAGTCGGAACAAGTATCCCCTTTGCATAGCACTTCTCACAAAAAGGATGTGTCTCCACATACTTGTCTCGTATCCTCTTCCATGCTCTTCCGTATCTCTTTTTGGAATCGTATCCTCTGTCATACTTCTGATAACGCCTGTTCTCTTCTGTTACGTGTTCCTCACAGAATCGACCGTAGGTTAGGTTCGGACATCCCTGCTTTGCACACGGATGTGGTGGACGCTTTGGCATCTTACTCCCCCATTTCATGACATAACAAAAGCCCCGTCGGATTTTCTCCTACGAGGCTCTCATCTTTACTCTTTTGCTGATTCTATCATATCATAAAGCAACAGGTGAATTATAGTGAACAAAAGTGTCCTGTTTATGAAATCAGTTTCTGTACTTCATCCAGTGCATTCTTATGCTGCTTGTACAACCACCGCAGGTTGTAATTCATGAATACAGCTATCTGCTCCCATGACTTAAATGATATGTACCGCTGTTCAAGTAGTGTCTGGTAATCTAAGTTCGGTACCATATTTATGACTTTCCCGATTTCCCTGCGAAGTGCTACCAGCTTATCGATGTCATCATTTATCTCATATTCGTAATCAATAATCTTTGCCATCGTAGCTTCTAACTTGTCTATCCGTCTATTGGGACACCCCGGCATATCCGAATAACCTGCACTTGCTTTTACAGCCAGTTCCCGTAGTGCATGAACCTGTTCCAACTTGCTGTTGATTCTGGCATCAATCCGATAAGCCTGATCCAAATACTCTTTTGCCGTCATATCAACCCACCTCCTTGTTCAGCATCCGGATGAGTGTTTCTCCATCCACCGTTGTCAATTCTCCATACCACCTCGACCGAAGAAATCTCTCCACATCGTCCTTATCCCGTATCGATGCTTCATGTTTTGGATTCTTCTTCAGCTGCCGCAGTGCCTTACGATAATCCGTACAGGCTGTAACAATAATGGCATTGGCTAACTTTTCATAATTCTCCATACAAATCTGGACTTGCATACCCATAGCAGTTCCTCCTTATGATTTTTGCTTGATGCCTTGTCCAGAAAGTCAGATTAAATAATACTCTCAATCACTGCTTTTACTTCATCTACCGACCTGACCACTGCGGCAATACCACCACAATCATGAATCTTACGAATGGTTGCTTTCTGTAAATCAGTCAGAACTCCATCAGCAGTTTTTACTTCGAGTCCTATGAACCTTCCTTTATAACAAAGAATCAAGTCGGGGATTCCGGCTGTGCCATACATCCCTCCATGTTCTTTCCAAAAAAAGCAACCCTCTACGGTTTTTAAGTATCTTTTTATAGCAGCAACGATATCTTTTTCTAACATTGACGTTTTCCTCCTTATCAAATTGTCAGTTTCCTATTTCAAAAAAGCCTGTAAAATCAGTGTTTCTGTCGTTCTGACATTTATTTTCTATTCTCGAAGTTATGAGTGAATTTTTGATGATAATAAAAATATAAATATATAAAGAGTAATAGGGATTTGACGTCAGACACGTCAGAAATTATGGATAAAGACCCCAGTCACCAAGTGACCAGGGTCAAAGAATCCTTTAATCTAGGCAATCCAGTAGCTTGATGCCTTTCCATATACGTTTGTTCCCTGTGGTATCCCTACTACGCTCCAAACTGTCAAAATTGGATTCCAGTTCCTTGTTAAAGGTCTGTTTGCCATACGGTTTCATTCCATTATCCTCACAGAATATCTTATAGGCCTCGTATAACATGGTGCATCCAATAACGGCTTCGTTTTCCACTTCACAACATTCATTCACAAATCCAATACAGGAATTGCTCTCTTCCCGGTATTGTTGCAGGGCATCTTTATTAGCCTGTGTCTCAGAAAAAATGAAATTATTATGGAGCAGGCGTTTTAATCCTTCGATAGCAAACAGTAAAATGCCATCTGCCTCACCTTTGAATTTTTCCAACAGTTCCGGGTCCTTTTTATCTTGCGGAACAGCATGATTGAACTTAATAATAATGAGTCTTCTGTAAAATCCGTCTGACCTGTCTCCATAGTTCTTGGGGATGTTATTACAGGAAAACAGCAGTCTTGCAAATGACTGGAAAGAGAATGGTTTCTTGTTCTTATATTCCACCGTCAGATAATCCTCGCCTACCAATGCCTTAAAGATACCGTTATCATCGATATTCTTTGTCGGAAGATCAGCGAATGCATTGACAAGTTTTCCAAATAACTCTGCAGGCTTGAATCGTTCATTAAGTGCCTGCCACGATACATTGCTCACATTATCACGACCTAAAAGCACATCAGAAATAGTGCGGAGCAGCACTGATTTCCCGGAGCCGCCGACACCCACAATCAGAAATGCTTTCTGTGCTCTGTTGGTCGGAACAAGGAAATAACCAAGCATCTCCTGTACAAGCGGAATCTGATCCTTTTCAAGAGATTCGTTTAAATACTGAATAAATCTTGGACACACGGATGAGGGTTCATACTTCGCCCCAATCTGTACTGTTGATAAATAATCCGGTGTATGGTCAGTCAGCTTATCATCCAGTACGTTATACAGACCATTCTGAACATTGATGATAAATGGATTCGCATTCAGATTTTTGAAATCTTCCTGCACCTGCATTTTCCACTGTCCCTCAGTATCCGTAATCTGTGATAACTTACACTCGGATGAAAGCATATGGGTTCTTACCATATTTCTGGCAGTCAGTTCATTCATGGTTCCATAGACACCTTTTTCATACATAAAATACTGCTCTGCAGCATAGAACACCTTTTCATCTCCCTTAAGATGGTCTGCAAGAATACCCGGTTTATAGGAAAGACCCGTCTTTGTAACAACGTACCAGTCCGGAATCTCCATACCGCTTTTTGCTTTCTTTACTTCCTGTCTTTCTAGAAAGGCCTTCAATAAATCCTTATACAATGCAATAAGAGGTTTGAGGTCATATTCCTTAAACCCAAAATGTTCCTTCACTGTATATTTGATAAAGGTCTCTCCCAAAACAGCATCCACGTTATACAAATAATCGGTTATATACTGACGAGCCGCCTTTACATCTTCAAACGCATCCCCGCTGACCGGGATTGCATCCAGAATGCTTTTTAAAGTCTTATGTTCCAAAGGTTTATAGGTGATTGCCGCCGGAGACTTGCACGAACACGCACCACTTTGTAATTTCGGACACTGATATCCTTTATCCGCAATTACCTGACAGGTAATAGGACCTGTCTTACTTTCCAGAAAATGATTGATTTTCTTCTGCGTTTTTGTCTGGTCATATCCCGGATACCCTTTACTATAATCATGAATCTTTGCAGCTCCGCCCTCAAATCCTGCCATATTTGTAATCATGGCATACCAGTCATGCTCAGACAAAGTTGCTGCATTATCATGACAGTATTTGATGAACTCACACTCCGACTCTAAAATATGAAGTCCCTTCTGCGTTCCCTGTGCCACTGTTTTTCCGGAATCATCTTCTATTTCAGGCAGGACATCAGCTAACTGTGTCTGAGTATAGATTCGCTCCGGATGAAACGAGATGCACTCCACCATAACAGGGTCTTTTTTACAATGATAAAATCCCGGCAGACGCATACACCTTGATTCATTAATACACATGGGGTCACCCGCAAACTGTGCCACCAGCTGTTTTTGAATCCCACGAAACTTATCCACATCGCCATCTTTGATTTTCCAGTACACATGCAGAGACTTTTGCGTTTTAATAATCAGTGTAGGCGGTAATTTGAATGCATCCACCTTTGCCTGTTGCTCATCAAAAGTACCAGCATCCATTTCCACAAACTGAGCATTGATTCTTTTAATGTCCTTATCCGAATCCCCGCCCGTATTTACAACGTAGAAAATTCCTCTGTTCCTATCATTATGCGTTTTCAGTTCCTTTTCTTTTGTCGCAAACTTACCTGTCTCCACAGAAATCTTCTGTCCGGAAAAGATGCCACTGCCTTTATCTTCAAAGATTCGAAGGTTGACGATGTCATTTGGATTATTAAATATATTCAGAATATCTTGTGCTGTTATTTCCATATGCAATCAACCTCCTTCTCATTTACAATCACAGGAATACCGAGTTTTTTTGCTTCTCTAATTTCTTCTTCCATGCCTTCTGATATGGGTTGTCCATTTGTGAAAACCCATGCCTCATCACATGTCTTCATCAGTGCAAGACCATACAGCAGTCCGATTTCTCTGATATCGGTTGGTTCTCCTGTCTGCCCTGTTACAGCAAACATCTGCGGAAACAACAGATGACTGGCAATCGGAATTTTCTGATGAACCATAATCAGAAATCGGCAGAACTCTCTTGTCGCTGCTATATTCCCATCAATATCCCCGGCAAACCTTGAAATCACATATACTTTTTTTCTGTTACGGATAGCTTCTTTTCTTCGGAATTCTTTCTTCTGTTTTTCACGGTACTCCCTCATTACATTACTCATCGCAAGACCAGCTGTTGGGTCTTTGATGCCTTCATTGTTTTTGAACATAGGCCTACTCCTCCATCTCGTTCATATCACCGAATTTTGTACCAACAGATGCCTCTGCGAGTAAAGGCAGGTCGAATTCTGGAAATGGCTGTTGTTCCATGCATTCCTTAATGAAAATGACTGCCTCCGCAAGTCTGTCTGCAGGCAAGGTAAATGTGAGTTCATCATGAATCTGTAAAATAGGTTTCAGCCACGGTCTCTCTAGAAGTCCGGCAAGTATCCTGACAATAGCCATCTTGATAATATCTGCCGCCGTACCCTGAATCGGAGTGTTTAAAGCGCAACGCTCTGCAAAAGACTTCTTGCCCCAATCATCCGATTTGATATTTGGCAGATACCGTCTTCTACCGAGCCATGTTTCCGAATACATTCTCCGTCCTGCAATGGCCTTTGTTTCTTCCTGCCAGATAGTAAGTCCGGTGTAACCCGCTTTCAGATTACTGATAATCTCCTCACACTCACTGACGGATTTCGCAACCCCCGCTTTAAAATGCAGTGTTTTCTGTAAGCCACGTGGGAATAGACCATAGAATGTACCAAAGTTGACATTTTTCGCTATGGTTCGCTGTTCCTTATATCCCTCACGCTCTTTATCCTTTGCCTGTTCATAAGTAACTCCAAAAATGACGGATGTTGTTGCTGCATGAATATCCCCATTCTTTCTATAGGTATCAAGCATTCTTTCATCCCTGCAGTAAAATGCCCCTATTCTAAGTTCTATTTGCGAAAAATCACATGACAAAATAACATCTCCATCATCTGCTTTCACAAAGTTCCGGATACCAATCGGGTCATTGGTTGCTCTTGGCATATTTTGAAGATTCGGTGCAGAACAATTGAATCTTCCGGTATCCGTTGATAATGCAAAGAAACTGGGATGTATCTTTCCCGTAACAGAATTAATACATTTCAGATAGCCATCAATATAGGTGGTCTTTATCTTTGCCCATTTCCGATAATCCTGAACCAAACCAAAGAGCGGAGATAATTCCGGACGTTTTTCATCACACCATTCCTTGAGCATGATCATGGATGCATCGTCCGTTGATTCCTTATCTGCCTCTGTTGTTTTCATAACGGGAAGATGCAATGTTTGGTACAGATAGGTTTTAAAGGCATTGGTACCACAATTTGAACCAATGTTGATATCCCCAATCATCATATGAATGTTCTGACGGATATTCTCCATCTGCGTTTCAGCTTCATCCTTTTTGATTAACATGAGATTCTTGTCAACAGGGACACCATTTGTTTTCATGATTCCAATATAAACAGCTGTCGGGGATTCCAGATTTTCCACAATGAATCTGTGTTTTGGTAAATAGAGGTCAAACCATTTATTGAATTTATGATAGAGCCTTAATGCAAAATCAGAATCGGCACATCCATACCTGACCGTTTCTTCATCCTGTGCATCCAGTTCATCAAAATGTTTTCCTTCCGTTACTGTTGCAAACGAAGGTAATACTTCTCCACATAAATCACCCGCTAATTTCTTCAGACCGGAATCTGACATCTTGCGGAAAACAAAAGAACTCTTTAATGACATCTGTGAAGCACACATTGTGTCATAGACAGGTGGCATGATTACAATGCCAAGGGCATAACTCATGCAGGATTCAAAAGCGATGTTATGTGCAATCTTTGTAATTTCCGTATCAGACAAAAAGACCTGCAAAAAAGAAAAGAAGTCTGATTTGTTTATATTCGTACCCACCTCATGGTTGGTGGGAACATAGATGCCGGTCCCTTCTTCCACAGAAAAACTGCAGCCGACAATATGACTCTTTGCAGGATCCAGTGCTGCTTTTTCCTCTTCTCTGAAATCAGCATCAGGCGAAGTTTCATAATCGAAAGCAACGATTCTGTGGCTACCCAGATACTCCCTGATTCCTGCTACTGTTGTGATACATTTATAGTCTGTTTTCATGATAAAATACCTCCTTATACCAAATGCCGAGAAAGGCAACCCCCTCTCGGCATCAAAAGGTATTTATCATAATAAGATTTAGTTCAGAGGTTCGATTACCTCTCCTGTCTCGGCATCCACAAAGGGAACATCTTCTGTAAGAGAAGCAACGGTAAGATGGGATGCATATTCTTTCATCTGGTCTACCATTGAAAGAAGAGCCTCTCGTTCTTCTGCTGTCAGTACCCTCTCAAATGTAAACACTGCCTGTGAGAAGCTGATACCACTGGAACTGGTAGCCTTTTTCAGTGAAATCTTCGTTACTATCTGATTCAGGTTTCTACCACGAGTAAGCTGTCTTTTAACAAAATCAGTGAATGCCTTTAATGACCCAGTCGGCAAAGACAGTACTACCGGGAATAACTCCCCTTCCTGCAAAATGTATAACATTCTTCTGTTCTTGCAGGCTTTGCTTTGACCCTCACCGGAACCGAACTTATTATAAGGACAGTTTTTACAGTCTCCACCGGGAAGTCCATTACCTGTGACACCATCAAAAGAACCACAGTCCGGCGGATTGTTACCACCTGAATATTTCTCTCTGTAGAACGCATACGCAGGATGATTAAATAAAATGACCCCTTTCAGTTCCTTTGCCATCGTGGTTTCACCTTCTGCTCCATCCACATCCGGCATCTCAAAAGCCGTGCTACCGCCGGACGGTATCTTTACTCTGTCAAAGGTAAAATCCAGTCCTGCCATGTCTTCACCCATAATAGAATTCATATCGGTGTTTGCCAGTGCCGTAAAATCAAAAGGCACCATTTCTGTGTTACTTGTTGTTTTTTCCATAGTCTTTTTCCTCCATGTTTCTTTGATTGATTGTTAGCTTTTTCTGATTCCTACTGATACCTTTTCAAAGGTACTTACCACATCAGACATCCAGTTCGGGAGTGCATCTCCGTTCTCCGCCATCTGCTCCTTACAAAATGAAGCAAGGGTATTGGCATTTACGGTTTCGGTTACAATGTCTCCACAGCCATGCTCTTTGAGTGCAAGGATCATGTCATCTTTCCTGCCACCTGCCGGGGATGCATATAATCGGCTGCTTAAATAGAATGTACTTCCGTTACGGGAGAACTTCTCCAGTTCCGATTCGGCCATAGCATCTGACAGTTCCTTGTCTAACTCTTCAATTTCACTACCCAGTGTTTTTGCCTGACTTTCCAGGTCTTTCTTCTGTTCCTTAGCAGCTTTCAACTTATCTGCCAATTCAAAAATCTGTATGCTTTCCATCTTCCGCTCCTCCTTTCTACTCTTTTCCGAAAAGAGCAACCCCCTCAGTGTTCACTGAAAGGATTGATTCCTTTTCGATAATCATCAACAAGACTCTTCGCCAGATTAATCTTATTTCGAAGTGCTCGAAGCACCTTTACATCGACCGTATTTTTACAAGTCAGATAGATATAATGGCATGGTTTTGTCTGTGAAACACGATGTATTCGTGCCTTGCACTGATCAAAGTTACTCATGCTGTAGTCCATAGAATAAAAAACCATAGTCGATGCAGCAGTAAGTGTAATTCCAAGTCCCGCAGCTGCAATCTGACCTACAAACACTTTACAGTCAGCATCATTTTGGAAAGCATGAATCTGTTCGTCCCGATTCGTAATGCCACCCCGGACAACAGCATAGTTTAGATGCTTCTTTTCAAGCATCGCCTGTATAGCATCCATCTCTGCTACAAACCTTGCTATAATAACAATTTTGTTATTATCTTCGATAACGGAATCCACAACATCAGATAAGGAATCCAGTTTCGCAGTAGACATCTGCGTACATTTTCCGGCATCATCTGTGATGAATCCCCCTGTCAATTGGGATAGGCGGAGCAGCTTTGTCAGTACATTGGGAGCAGTCACCTCACTGTCAGTCAGTTCAGCAAAGGACTCTTTCTTAATCTGCTCATACAGCTTCTGACACTTATCTTCCAATTCGATATGACGTATCTCTTCTGTAATCTCCGGCAAATCAAGACACTCTTCTTTCGTACACCGAAATGCTACCGAGTGCATTTTTTTTAAGAATTCGTCCGACATCATTTTCCGAAATACCGGAGTATGATTTCCATAACCCAGCATATCGAAGTATCGGTTGCGAAACTGATAAAAACTGATTCCAAAGATACTTTTATCGAGGAATCGATACTGGCTGAAAACATCCAGTTCTTTTCCAGTAATAACCGTACCTGTTAACAGAAGTTTATATCCGGCATGGTCACCCAGATTATGCATTGCCTTGGACTGGGATGTCCGATTTTCTTTTAATTTATGACCTTCATCCGCAATGATTAAATCCGGGGAATATGCAAGTAGTTCTTTCTCCATCCTCCATGCTGATTCATAATTGACCACCACTACCTGCATCACGCCCTGTTTCATCTGGATGTTTGATATCTGTTCCTTTTTCTTTGCACAGCTGCCTTTTAATATGATTAATTCATATGGAAAGGCTGCAAATTTTTCATATTCCTCCTGCCATACACCTAATATAGATAGCGGTGCTACAACAAGAACTCTGTTCACTTCTCCGAACTGATAGAGAATACCTGAGATTGCGATTCCTGTGAGGCTCTTTCCGCACCCCATCTCCATTAAAAGAGCAAGTCCCCTCGCCCTATGATTAATAGGGCTAAGGAGTCCAAACTCTCTGCAGGCAAAATCAAATGCTGCCTGCTGATGATGATACGGTTTTACTTTGATTGGCATTGGAAGTGTACTCATGATGCCACCTCCTACTGCTTGCCGAACCAGTTCGTTACAAACTGTGGTTCTCCATACAGTTTCATATACAGTTCCAGTTCATGTTCTTTCAGACTGTCAAAATCTTCTGTATCACCATGATCACCAATAATTACAATGGTTCCGGCATAAACATCCGGGTTGATTCCCTTATACAAAGGGCATTTCTTTGGAGTGGCAGAGCCAAACACAGTTCTATTTGGCATTTTTCCTTTCAGTTTTGAGCATTCATCACTGATAATTGCCACCTCATCATCAACAGGGTATGTAAGTTCAATATGACCACCTACCAATGCTGAAAGAGTTTTATAATCCGGAACGATTTCCGTTACATAGGCTTTTTCTCCCGGTCTTGCTACAATCACTTTTACCTTGTTTTTTTCCATGTCTTTTTCTCCTTCTAATATGGTTTTGAGTGGGAGGGATCATTCCCTCCACACTCTCTGCCGAATCACGCAACCCTTACTGCTCGTCCAATGGGAGGTACTCTTCCATTAGGGTCTGAACACGCTTATGGAGTTTTTTGACACGATTGCTGATTGCCTGGTGGGTTACTTCTTTCCCGGTGATTGCTATTTCTTCAAGGCGGATTTCCTCCTG
>CAZSTC010000023.1:0-33456 GCA_964609795.1 uncultured Verrucomicrobiota bacterium | reverse complement strand
AGGGCGTCTCATAAGAGACGCCCTTTCGCTTTCCCAGCCTGCCTTTTTTCCTTCTCCCCTGCCCGACTCCTATATAAATCTTAATTTTCATTCTGAATTCCTTTTCCCTTGAATAAAAGACTATCCGAATGTTAGTATACACCCCGTATGAATTCGCTCAGGACGGATCGAGAAATTCTGGAAGAAATTTCTCACAAATTTCAAATTTATGGAGAACTGCTTCACGCTGAAGTATGCAAAATAGGCCATCTTAATGAAACTTATACTGCTACCTACTACCAGGCTGGCACGCGTATTCGTTATATCCATCAACGAATCAACACAAATGTTTTTAAAAATCCAGACCATGTAATGGAAAATACAACCCGAGTTACAAAGCATATTCGGGATCTTCTTCGCCGGGAAGGTACTAAAGAGGTTACGCGCAGAACATTAACTATGGTACCTACCCGGGAAGGTAAATCATACTACAGGGATATTAATAATAATTGCTGGCGTACCTTCTTTTTTATTGAAGACACTCGAACTTACGACGCAGTCATAAATGAGAAGCAGGCTTACCAAGCAGGAAAGGCTTTTGCCCAATTCCAAAACCATCTTGTTGACCTTAAGGGCGAACGCCTTCATGAAACTATCCCCCATTTTCATGATACTCGCAGACGTCTGGAAGCTTTTTATCAGGCTGTCAATACAGACCCCTTTAATCGAGCAGATACAGCAAAACGAGAAATTGAATTCATAAAAAAACGCGAAAAAATAGCTGGGGTGATCCTGGACGCTATGGCTGATGGCTCGGTCCCCGAACGTATCACGCATAATGATACAAAGCTTAACAACGTGATGTTCGACAACAATTCAGATGAAGCTATGTGTGTTGTTGACTTGGACACAGTTATGCCAGGTTCCGTTCTTTATGATTTTGGCGATATGGTGAGAACAGCTACCAGCCCTACTCTTGAGGACGAGCAAGATTTGTCCAAGGTTAAAATTCGCTCTTCCTTCTTTCAGGCTTTAGCTCGCGGGTATGTGGAAGGTGCCAGCCCCTTCTTGACACCCAAGGAAAAGTCTCTTTTGACTTTTTCCGGAAAACTGATCACTTACACTATCGGGATTCGTTTTTTAACCGACTATCTTTTAGGCGACACTTACTTCAGAGTGCACAGGGCTCAACATAATCTGGACCGCTGCCGCACACAACTAAAGCTTATAGAAAGTATTGAAAGCAAAGAAGCGGAGTATCAAAAATTTATAGATTCCCTCTAGGATATGGAGGAGTATCTGACAGCTTTTGTAACTGTTCCGGATCAACTTACAGCTGATAAATTAGCGGATATTCTATTGACTAAAAGAATCGTAGCCTGCGTCAATATACTTCCCCCTATGCAGTCACAGTACTGGTGGAAAGGGAGTATTCAAACTGACTCCGAACAGCTTTTGATTTTTAAACTACCTTCCAAAAACTGGGAGCAGTTTAAAAATACAGTTGTTAATAACCACCCGTATGAAGTTCCTGAAGTTATCGCCTTTCCTATAGTGAGAGGCGATGAATCCTATCTAAAATGGTTAGGGAAAATGACCAACTCAGAAGTATAAGACGTATTTCAAAATGGCTCAAGCCTCTCGCCTTAATTGCTCTCTTATTCATTTTTCTCTTGTATGGAGCCGGATGCAAATTCGCACCGAGCAACCGCAATGAGTATCTGGTTGGCATTTACGCCCCCGGAAATTCCACCAACTATGCGATGCTTCGTGATATTGGTTTTAGCCACATTGTTAGCTCAGCCAACCTAGCTAATTTGGATGCAGCTCATTCTGCTGGCCTTCAAGTTATCGCCCCCCCGGGATTACAGGCACGCCAGAACTTCGATACAAATCGCGTTTGGAACACCGTCCGAAAGGCTGATAAACACCCAGCTCTTTATGCTTGGTATCTCATAGATGAGCCGGACATGAGCAAAACTGATCCCGCTGATGTCCAACACCTTAATAATTATTTAAAAGCTAAATCCATTAAAAAGCCCACTACCCTGGTTATGTTTAAGGGCTATGAAACTTTTGACTATGCCGGTATACCCGACATCATGATGCTCGATAGATACCCGATTGGCTGGCAACCTGTTGAAACCTTCAGCAAACATCTGCGATTGGCTCGTTATGCAGCCGGACCAGAAAAACCTTTAATCGCAGTGATTCAAGTGTTTGATTGGAGCTACTATCCAGGAGTATTTGAAGCCGAGGGCAAAAACACTCGCCCTCCCACACTTGAAGAAATACGAAATATGACCTGGTGCTCCCTTGCTTTGGGAGCTACCGGAATTTTTTATTACTGTTACGACGACAGCGGTTGGAAAATGAAAAATCATCCCCAACAATGGGATGACCTTCAGAAGGTTGTGTCAGAAATTCGTCTTTTTGAGCCACTTTTTTCAGCGGAGCATAATTGGTGGGAGAAAAAAATCAAATATCTAAATCCAGAACAAAGCTTCAATGAGGTCTATGAGCCCTCGATTCTTTCTGCAAAACTTATCGTTAAAAAAGGGAACGAGCACTTGGCTGCTGGGGAATACATTATCTGTGTAAACACTACAGGCCAATTTATCGATTTCAAAATTTCGCTGTCTGGCATCCGCAATGGATTAGTTCTTTCTCGAAATGTGCCTGACATGGCAAATTTTCTCTCTGAATCACGAGATGGCTCTATAACTGAAAAACTTGATCCTTTCCAGACTCGCATATACGGGCCTCTTCTATTATACTAACTTAAGACTATGAAAATTTTGGTCATAGAAGATGATGAAAAAATTTCCTCCTTTATTGCAAGGGGATTGAAGGAGAACGGGTATGTGGTTGACACCGCTACTGATGGATTGACTGGGCAGGTGTTAGCTGAGGAAGGTCAGTACGATGCAATTGTAGCCGATATTATGCTTCCGGGTCGCGATGGACTAAAAGTCATCCAGGAGCTGAGAGCCAAAAACAAGTCGGTCCCTGTTATTTTCTTAAGTGCAAAATCTTCCGTCGAAGACCGGATAGCCGGTCTCCAAGCGGGTGGAGACGATTACCTTGGAAAACCTTTTGCTATCAGCGAACTTACCGCACGTATTCAAGCTCTTATCCGCCGCGCAACGGTCGCAGCAACACCGTCTGAGCCTACAATACTTTCCCACGGAGATATAACACTTAACCTTTTAACCAGAGAAGTTCATAGAGCAGGACAGAAAATCGAGCTTCAAGCTCGAGAATTTACTCTCCTCGAATACCTTTTAAGGAACGCAGGCCGCTGTGTTACAAAGACGCTTATCCTCGAACATGTCTGGGATTATAATTTTGATCCTCAAACTAATGTGGTAGATGTATTGGTATGCCGCCTTCGTAACAAAATTGATAAAGGTTTTAAATCATCCCTAATTCACACATTAAGGGGAATGGGATATGTCCTGAAATAATATTATACCCACCTCCCCGCTTAATGTAGGGTTTAAACTCCAAACCACCGATGAGTCCAAATCACACCCAAGATAAGCCCAAACGAAATTTCGCCTTCGAGCTTAACCTTCAGTATACATTATTTTTTATTTTATCAGCTTCGATTCTCTTTTATGTCGCCTATAAAAATCTCTATGACTATGTAAAAGCCCGCGACGAACAAGCACTCAGACAAAGATTACTTGAGTATAAAGATTGGTACGAAGGCGGTGGAATCCAGCGTTTGAATCAGCGTTTTTGTGCAGCCTCTTCCCTCGAACAAGAAAGTTTTTTCATCCGAATTATAGATGAAAAAATGAATATCCTTTTTCACAGCGATCCCAATCTTTTCACTACCCCTCCCCCCCTTCAAGTGACTTCCAATACAAACCTAAAAACCAGCCAACGACCTCGGGAAGCATGGATATTCATTGAAAATCGGCTCGCGGACGGACGACAAATTCAAGTGGGTAAAAGCGTGAATGACTCTGTACGGCTTCTGCTGCAAATGAGAAATGTATTTATTTTGACAATGGCGGGTTCGGCCCTCCTGGTTTTCAGTGGTGGCGCCTATATGACTCGTCGGGCGCTCCAACCTATTCGGCGAATGACCGAAATCGCACAAAATATTATATCCACTGGCAACCTTGATGACCGGGTCCCCTCGCATAAACGAAGAGATGAACTAGACAATCTGGCCCATCTTTTTAACACTATGCTGGATCGTAATCAAAGTTTGATTCGCGGGATGCGTGAGGCGCTGGACAACGTAGCACATGATCTGCGCACCCCGATGACGCGTCTTCGTGCATCAATGGAAACCGGGCTACAATCCTCCGGGGAAGATATCCAAAAAATGAAAGAAGCCCTAGCTGATGGCTTGGAGGAGAGCGATCGTGTCCTCACCATTTTAAAAGTCCTAATGGATGTATCCGAGGCTGAGGCTGGGATGCTGAAATTACATAAAAGCGTCTTTAATGCAAAAGTACTTCTCTTGCGAGTAATGGACCTTTACGAGCTCGTTGCCGAAGATGCAAAAATCCAGCTTAAAACAGAGTCTCTTTTTGATCTGCAAATCTACGCAGATCAGACTCGCCTAGGGCAGGTTCTGGTTAACCTAGTAGATAATGCAATAAAATATACTGAACAGGGAGGAACTGTATCCATAGGGATGGAGAACACTCCTGAGCATTTGGCTTTTTATGTTGCAGATAATGGTATCGGAATCTCCCCCAGCGAACAGACAAAGATTTGGCAACGTCTTTATCGCTGCGATACCAGCCGATCTCAAAAAGGCTTAGGGCTGGGATTATGTATTGTCAGGGCCGTGGTAGAAGCTCACGGTGGGACTGTTAAATTGGAGAGTGAATTGGGAAAAGGCTCCCGATTTATTCTTCTACTCCCTCATTCGGCTTTACCAGCCTCTGCCTCATAAGACACCCTGAAGGTGTTATTTACTCTTCTCCAAAAAAGGGAGTGTTTTAAGAATATCGATAGCCCTGGCTAAAACTGGATCATTAAGTGTTGGCTGTAAAGATTCTCCAGTTTTTTGTGTCTGCCCAAGATCCGTCTGAGTTCCATTACTTTGCATTTTCACAAGCTCCGCTTCATTAATCCGAACCGCAACTCTATTACTGGACACTACAGATTCACTGACATAAACGGGACGACGGCTAGTAAAGGGGTCCTCTATATAAGCTTGTTCATCTGCCTCAGAAAGAAACACATTTACATCCGGAGAGATGCCTCCCGGCAGCATCCACGAACCATCCTGGAAATGCACAGAATCTACCGCTATCCGCATTAGCTGACCGTTAGAAAGTTTGAAATCTTTGAAAGAAATTGTTTGCCCCGCAGTGCGAGCCCCGATCAGAAGGGTTTGCCCTGTTTTTCGCAAAATCACCGCCAAGACTTCGGCTGCACCGGAAGTTTTTCCATTGGTCAGAAGAATGTAAGGAAGTGCTGAAATTTTTTTTGATTCATCGTCTGCAGAATTAGGACTTGCTGAATAGTCCTGATTATTAATTGTAAAAGCTTGAGGTGCCTGACCTGAAGGAATAAAAGAAGAAGCTATGGCAGCGGCTGATTTATAATCCTCCCCCACAGAATTACGCAAATCTAAAACAATCCCCTTCAGCTCGGCAGACTGGGAAATTTTGCTGAACTCAGAAAGAAATGCTTGCGGAGTATCTGCGGTAATTCTACCCAGCCTGATCGATAAATAGTGAGAATCAAAAAGGTGCGTTTTGCATAAAAAATTATCATTTAATAATTCAGAATTTCCTTTCTTTTCTAATTCTGTATTAAACAATTGCACTGCAGGTGACAGATGATCAACCAAACCCTGAAGAGCCTTTTGGTCAAGAGTTCCTTCTTTATCCAAACCGATCATATGAGAATGGATCAGTCTTAGAGCTTCATTGAAAACTTTCAAATCAGGCTCTGTCGCTGTTTGGGCAAAGGCAGCTATTCTGAATGACAACACGCAAACGCCCACTGTGAGGGAAAAAAATTTAATTAGTTTCACGATGTTTTTATCTCTTAGTTTATCGGTTATCCACAAATGCCTTTTGAGCAATATCAGGTCGATAGTAAACGCCATCGAAATGAATCTGCTCCACCGCCATATAAGCTCTTCTATGAGCCTCTCTAAGGGTATCACCCCAAGCCGTAACACCTAAAACGCGTCCTCCGTGTGTGAGAATAGCATCCTCTGCAAGCTTTGTTCCGGAATGGAAAACTTTGGTGCATGGAAGGGAGGAAACAATATCCAGACCAGCGATTTTTTTATTAGCAGTATACTTACCGGGATACCCTTGAGATGCAAGAACGACGCAGACAGTCGTCGAATTAGAAAACTCCAGAGAAATTTGACGCAGGTTACCCTCCACACTGGCCATAAGAAGCTCAACGAGATCATTCTTTAAGCGAGGTAAATAAACTTGAGTTTCCGGATCTCCAAACCTTGCATTAAACTCGAGAACTTTTGGGCCCGACTTTGTCAACATGACCCCTGGGTAAAGAATACCCCGGTAATCAATTCCCTCGGCTTTACAACCGGCAAACCAAGGCTCAAGAACAGATATGGCAACTTTCTGAAATTCTTCTTCAGAAAGAAAAGGCGTCGGAGAATAAGCACCCATGCCCCCTGTATTCGGCCCAAGATCATTGGCATAAATTCGTTTGTGGTCCTGAGAAGTTGGGAAAAGTTTCCAAGTGTTCCCGTCACAAAGGGCATGAAGAGATATTTCAATTCCATCCAAATACTCTTGAATAACAACGCGCGCTCCAGCTTCTCCAAAAGCATTCTCCTGAAGAATGGTTTTAATCCCATTCTCCGCTTCTTCCATGTTATTGCAGACGAAAACACCCTTTCCCAATGCTAAACCATCCACCTTCACAGCACATCTGCCATGAAGAGATTTCGCAAAGTCCATGGCTTCCCGAAAGGAGGAAAAAACGCCTGAAGCAGCCGTAGGAACCCCATAGCGCTCCATGAATTGCTGGGAAAAAGCTTTAGAGGACTCAAACTGCGCAGCCCTTTTATTGGGCCCCCATATAACCAACCCTTCTTTTTGAAACA
This sequence comes from uncultured Verrucomicrobiota bacterium, assembly GCA_964609795.1. Classification (GTDB taxonomy): domain Bacteria; phylum Verrucomicrobiota; class Verrucomicrobiia; order Limisphaerales; family UBA1412; genus UBA1412. The sequence continues at coordinate 26,408 of CAZSTC010000023.1, read as the reverse complement.
GGTCTACAATTCCCATCCCTAAAGGATTATCGGAACTTACAACAGTAAGGTCTGGTCGTTGGGCCTTAGCAAAGTTAAGAAGGGCCGGCAGGTCTTCAGGAGAAATTTGAATACATTCAACACCTTCTCCATTGGAAGAGAGTTTTTCCTGAGCAATACCCGCATTCCCCGGCAAACACCACATCTTGGTAGTGTGTTGCGATTGAGCCAACTTCCAAACTAGAGCATGCTCTCTCCCACCTGATCCAACAACCAGTATTTTCATTTATCAGCTATTCTCTCGTGTCCAACACCATGTCATCTACTGTACCAGACGACTTAATAAAGGGAAGCACATGAGCCGTGTTAGGAACAACAACATCCAAAATATAAGGCTCTTCTGAATCAAGCATCCTTTGCAAAGCAGCTTTCAGATCACGTTTAAAAACAACTCGCTCTGCTTTAATTGAATAACCGTCCGCAATTTTAACGAAATCCGGATAAAGAATTTCTTTCCCTGAATAATCACCGATGAATGTGTTCGCATGCAGCCCGTGGTAAAAAAGGTCCTCCCATTGAGCTACCATCCCAAGATATTGATTATTAAGAATAATCAGTTTGGCTGCAATTTTTTCCATTTTTGCGGTGGCTAGCTCCTGGATATTCATTTGGAAGGAACCATCCCCGTCTATGTTAACTACCTGCTTATCAGGGCATCCTATTTTTGCACCTAAAGCGGCCGGGTAACCATACCCCATGGAGCCCAATCCCGCAGAAGTCAGAAAAGTTCTCGGGTTTCTAAATTGATAAAACAGAGCTGTCCACATTTGATGTTGTCCCACACCCGTCACAATAATAGCGTCGTCGGGAACAAGTTGATTCAAAAGGTGAATGACCTCTTGAGGCATGATAACCTCTTCATATTTATCCTGGTGAAAATTGCGGATATGTTCAGACTTGGAAACTTTTGAACCAGCATTCCAAGTGAGAGGTGCTTTCTTTTTCCATTCACATATCTTCTTGTGCCAAGCTGAAAAATCAGCCTTTAGAGGTTTCTTTTCAAGCATTTGATTCATCCGAGCCAAAGCATCACAAATATTGCCCTCAATCGGGTAGTCAGCCCTTTTATTCTTATTCAACTCCGAAGAATCTATATCGATATGGACAATTTTTGAATTCGAGGCAAATGCCTTTACATTACCTGTGACTCGATCATCAAAGCGACAGCCGAAAGCTAAAAGCAAATCAGTCTCCCTCGTAGCCCAGTTGGCATAAGCCGTTCCATGCATCCCGAGCATCTGGAGAGAGAGAGGATCATTCTCAGGAAAGGAACCTTTACCCATAAGGGTTGTCGTCACCGGAATTTGGGTCAGCTTCACAAACTTGCGCAGATCGTCGCTCCCATTACTGCTGATGACTCCCCCTCCCACGTAAAGAAGTGGTTCTTTGGAATGTTCGATCAACTCCAATACTTTCTGCAATTGCTCGTCAGTAGCCTTCCTATCCGGCTTGTAACTGCGAAGGCTCACCGGTGCAGACCAGTCTTCAGGCAATTGAGTAAGGGTTTGTTGAATATTTTTTGGAATATCCACTATAACAGGCCCCGGACGCCCCGTAGAAGCTATGTAAAAGGCCTCTTTTACCACCCTCGGGATATCCTTCACATCTGTAATCAGATAACTGTATTTACAAATGGGTAGCGTAACCCCAAATATGTCAGTTTCCTGAAAAGCATTTCTCCCAATGAGTTGCATGTTCACCTGGCCAGTGATCACCACAAGAGGAATAGAATCAGCAAAAGCGTTAGCAACCCCTGTAACCAGGTTGGTCGCACCGGGACCGCTGGTTGTCATACAAACACCGACTTTTCCAGTAGCTCTGGCATATCCATCGGCCGCAAAAATGCCACCTTGTTCGTGCCGCGGCAGCACGACTCGCAGAGTTCCTCGACGGGCCATGGCTTGGTGGAGATCCAGACTGGCTCCTCCTGGGTATGCAAAAACAGTTTCCACCCCTTCGCGCTCCAAACTCAGGACTAAAAGGTCACACCCCTTGATTGTCGGATTTGGGTGATTTGAACAATGTTGATCGGTTTCTTTCATTAGGAATTAATCCGTTAATTAAAAAATATAGACTCCTCAACGGCAAAAGGAGGAATTTGAAAACAGGAAACGACGCTGATTCAAATGAAAAAGACGGCAAAAACAAAAAAAACACCTCCTAGGGAACTGAGTAAAAAGCCAATACCCCACGAATTCTTCAAAAGGTGTCAAAAATAATGCCATCACTAAACGAGGCGGACATTCAGATGGCATGAAAGTGCTCCTAAACGTCCACTCACCCCAATCTACTCTGAAAATGGTATAAACTCAACAGCTAAATACATCGGCTCCGGATGTGTCTCTATCACTGAAAGGTGATAGAAACAATGCTCGCAAGTCCATCCATACTTTACCCTCCCTTGTCTCAAAAAACTGAAAAGAGGAAGAAGGATGCCCCATTCCAGTGGGGCATTTGAAAACAGGCGCGCAATCGGATCCTTGCGCTCTTACCTACTTTTCCCTCACCATGATCAGTAGCATTTTGTATTTTTTTACTGCTTTCACCGAATGCGGAGCCCCAGCCGGCATCTTGATCATCTGCCCCGCTGCAAGCATGTATTCCTTCCCAGAAATAACCACTTTTGCTTCCCCATCCAGAGCATAAACAAGAGCGTCGTAGGGAGCTACATGTTCTGAAAGCCCCTGCCCTTCATCGAAGGAAAAAATCGTTACAGTCCCAGCTTTTTTGTCTATCACAGTCCTGCTGGCAACCACTCCAGCCTGGTATTCGATTAAACTATTAACTTCAGTCGGATTCTCTAACATATCTTTATGCTGTTTAATTAGTAGCTCAGGCAAAGGCTGTTATTACATATTCTATGGTGCGCCTCCACCCTCTATTATAAGTTATCCTCTGTTTGCTGTTTAGTCAAAAAATTAAATCTGTCGTGTATCGATCAAAAGTGGAATAACTCAGAGGGTTTTAGAAGAGAAGAGGACGATGGGGAAAGAGGAATGAGAGGGTTTATTGGATAGGATAGAGAAGAAGTTATCAACATGATAGCAAACCCAGACTTTGGAACCATTGGGGGCTTGAGTGGGGATATCCAGATTGCCGATAAGGATGTGTCCACGAGGTCCGACAAGTGCCGGAGCCCAGTCGGACCAGATGTACTCCCACCAGGGATCCTTAGGAATGGGGCGCAGTTTGGTTCGACGATCATTGAGAGCCAGATTCCAAGCTTGCATTGGAGTTTGATTGATTTCGCGGTGGATTTCGTGAGAGTTACGGTGGATACGCAGAGCTTCCAAGTGTTGGTTAATGGTAGGGAGAGGAGTATCTGGATCAATGGAGTTAAACTTGAAATAAGCGGGAAGTCTGGATTGCCAAACTTGGTGGATTCTTTCAACCTTTCCCTTAGCCTCGGGAGAGTTAGCCAGGAGAAAAGAGATGTCATAAAATTTGAGTATGTCAGCAATACCCAAGCGATTGATCATTTGCTTACGCATTGTGCTAAAAACGTAGCAAAATTCCACTTTTGATCGATACACCCAAATTTTGCCCCCTAGGGGGCAACCACCCTTATCTACTCTTCTCTATACCAAAGACTTCTAGCCTATCAAATGAACAAAATCCAAATTCCACTTTTGCTAACTACAGCAGTTCACTTTTGCTTTCACCGCGACATCTCTTTTGCAAGAAAGAACGTTCTTCGGTTAATTTCCAGCTCTCCTGTCACTGCTTTTATTGGCGTTCTTTCAAGGGAGGGCATGGAGTCAGGTGATTGCCCACATAGACCTGGCGGGGGCGATATATGCGTGTGGAAGCATCTTCACGAACTTCTCTGTAATTGGCAATCCAGCCCGGCATTCTGCCAATAGCGAAAATGACCGTAAACATTTCCTGCGGGATGCCAATAGCCCTCATAATGATGCCGCTATAAAAATCCACGTTGGGGTAGAGTTTTCTCTCAACAAAATAAGGGTCAGAGAGAGCCTTTTCTTCCAAACGTTTTGCAATATCCAAAAGAGGATCATCTCGATGTAAATGACCTAACAATTCGTCACAACATCTTTTGATAATCTTAGCCCGTGGGTCATAGTTTTTGTAAACGCGGTGACCAAATCCCATCAGACGTTTGCCTTCACGTCGGTCCTTAACGGCCTCCATGAACTTGGTTCCATCATCTCCACTCTTTTCTATCTCTTCCAGCATCTCAATCACGGCCTGGTTGGCACCTCCATGGCGTGGCCCCCACAATGCACAAACACCCGCAGCAGCACTCGCAAAAAGGTTCGCATGAGAAGACGCCACCATTCTTACTGTCGAAGTCGAGCAATTTTGCTCGTGATCAGCGTGGAGTGTAAAAATCATGTCCAGCGCGCGGATGGCCTCCGGCTCCATCTCATAATCCTGATAAGGCTCCGAGAACATCATGTGCAAAAAATTGGCCGTGTAGCGGTAAAAGGGCTTCGGATAAATAATAGGTAAACCGCGTGACTTCCGATATGAGAAGGCCGCAATCGTACGAACCTGTGCTATCAGTCGAGCCGATTGTATCTCATAGGACTCCTGAGTATTTGGATCAGCCAGCTCCGGAAAAAAACAACTGGAGGCGTTGATCATGGCTGAAAGAATAGCCATGGGGTGACTGGTAGATGGAAAACCCTCAAAGTGTATTTTTATGTCTTCATGGATCATTTGATTACGGGTCAAAAGATCCGAAAAAGTTCTTAATTGAGAGGGATTTGGAAGATACCCCATTACAAGAAGATAAGCTACTTCAATAAAAGAAACCTTTTCCGCCAGCTCTTCAATAGGAATACCCCGGTAGCGAAGTATCCCATTTTCTCCGTCAATGTAGGTAATGGCACTTTGGCAAGAGCCCGTATTCATATAGCCTTCATCCAGGGTGATATAGCCGGTCTGAGCGCGAAGGCTGGAAATATTGATTGCCTTCTCGTTCTCACTCCCCACTACGCAGGGGAACTCATACACTTTGCCATCCAACTCTATCTTCGCCATTTTGTCCATATGCATAATTATTCTGTTCTAGCAAATCCCGAACTTTTCTACATCCGTGTATCGCTCTGAGGAAACTGTTTCGTAAAAATCCTTCAATGCTCTACACCGCCAACCCGTGTAGAAACAAAAAAGGAATCACGGTGCCATAGTCCCAAAAAGCAAAATTTCCTCTTGTAGCATTCCGCTTCCTGCCAAACTCGCCCCACTCTACCTCGGAGCAACCGCATTCTGCCACAAACTAAGACCGGAAAACAAAAAAAAATTGCCGCTCCTTCATTTTTAGTGCCATAATCCCCGTGTGTTGTGGATCGGATTGGTTGTGAATGCGGTTGCTATTGTACTGGGGATTGGAGTCGGCCGCCTATTCCATTGGAACATATCCAAAAAAGCTCAGGTATCTCTCCTTTCATTTTTAGCAGCACTGTTGATCTTCTCTGCTCTGCGCAATGGCTTCTATCTTTTTAGCCAATTTGCGATGATCCCCTTTCTCAAAGCGTTTTTTCTTTCGTGGGCTTGCTTGGTAATCAGCTCTGTTGGCTTTCGCAAGTCTCCATTACATCGGATTTTTTCTACCTTTACAAAATCAGCCCAAGACTCCGTTGCGGACACCAATCAGAATTTAAACAAATGGAAAATAACCATCCGGATTGGCACCGCGTTTTATGCGCTTTCTCCTTTGAATTTTATTGCCTGTGCTTTGGTCGGAATCTATTCACAGACTTCCGAAATATGGATTCTTATCCCTTTTTTCGTCAAGGCTCTTTTTGATTTCATTGCCAGCCTCTCATTTTCAAATTCCCTGGGAATAAGTTCCTTAGCCATCGCTATCCCAACGGCGGCTTCTCAACTTCTCCTGATTTGGATATTTGCCCAAGCCGCTGATTTTTCTTTCGAAACTGACGCCCCGATGCAAATGTGCGCGACAGCAATCACAGTAATCTACCTCTGCCTCCACAGTGCAATCGTCCTTCTGGGATGGAATAAATCCGTAAAACTCTTCCCTTATACGCCGGCGCTTTTGCTGGCATTGATTGCTGATCTCCTCCTTTTCTAGGAGGAAAAGCAGGAAAAGAGGAAGAGAAAATAGGATCGGTTTTCTTTATACTTAGCAGTTTACTTCTCCGCTACCACTCCAAAACGATCGCCGCGGTTGTAAAACCCGAGCCAAATGCCACCAAAAGCAGCTTGTCCCCACTACGAACCGATCCGGTTTCAATGGCTTCATCTAGCGCAATCGCCACAGAAGCGGCCGAAGTATTGCCATATTTATTCACATTAACGAATACCTGTTCCTCTTTAAGCCCTAGACGCTCACCAACTGCGTTAATAATCCGAAGATTGGCTTGGTGGAAGATAGCAAGTTTTACATCCTCTATTGAGCATCCTGCCCGCTCCAAGGCTGCTCTGCCACAATCCACCATAGAGCTGACAGCACACTTAAAAGTCTCTTTACCCTGCATCTTCATATAATGCAGTCGCGCATCCAAGGTTTCTTGAGAAGCTGGGGTCCGGCTGCCACCTGCAGGAACCTGAAGCAAATCCGCTTTGGAGCCATCCATTTGAAGAATACAGGATAAGAAACCTTTCGTCTCTAAATCTGCCCTGCTCAAAATAGCCGCACCAGCTCCGTCTCCAAAAAGGATACAGGTATTCCGGTCTTCCATATCGGTAATTGAAGTCAACTTTTCAGCACCCACCACAAGGATATTTTTATAATGTCCTGTAGCAATAAACTGGCTTCCGACCTCCATGGAATAAAGGAAACCAGCACAGGCTGCCTGCAAATCAAATCCCGCTGCTCTCGTTGCTCCTAAATTATGCTGAATACGAGCCGCCGTAGAAGGAAAAATATGGTCCGGAGTCACCGTCGCCACAATGATAAGATCAATTTCTTCGGGGCTAATCCCGGCTCTCTGGATTGCTTTTTTTGCAGCGGCAGTCCCCATATCAGAAGTGCATTGGCCATCTGCCGCAAAACGTCGCTCTTTAATACCTGTGCGAGCCACAATCCATTCATCATTCGTATCAATGAGCTTTTCCCAATCGGCATTGGTGACGACTCGCTCGGGGAGATAGGAACCGGTACCTGCTATTCTACAAGAATATAATTTCTTTAATCCCTCTGATCTGATTTCATTCATGTGGCGTTTGATATTTGTATTTGCGCAAAGCTGCTACCTAAAAAGGCTACTCCAAGTATCATTTCATTTATTGGACTTGAAGTGCCTTATCGGCATCAGCTACTTCATCAATAATAATTTGATTAATGTTTTGATGGGCCGCGTTTGCACCAAGCCGAATAGCATTAAAAATAGCCCTATCCGTGGCAGAGCCATGGGCTTTCATGACGACTCCGTTCAAGCCCAAAAGCGGGGCTCCTCCCGTATTTTCTGGGTCCAGCCGGCCCTTGATCGATTTGAAAGCACCTTGAGCCAGCATTGCACCAATAACGCGAGTAGGACTGCGAGAAATCTCATGCTTAATCCAGTTCAAAAGGTGTTGACCAAAACTTTCACAGGTCTTCAAAACGATATTACCAATAAACCCGTCACAAACCACCACATCTACGTTATTATCAAAAAGGTCATGCCCTTCGATATTTCCGATAAAGTTAATTATCTGAGCTTCATCAATCTTGGAGAAGAGATTGAACGCGCTCCGAGTTAGCTCATTTCCTTTGAGATCTTCGGTTCCAATACTTAATAAACCCACACGCGGCTTGGCGTAACCCAGCACCTCCCGGGAATAAACACTCCCCATGATGCCATACTGCAGAAGCTGATTGGGCCGTGAATCAACAAATCCCCCCGCGTCCAGCAGAACAAAGGAATTGTTTTGTGCCGGAATTACCGCCGCAATCGCAGGGCGGTCAATCCCTTTGAGCGGACGTAAAGCAATGTGTGCAGAACTCACGACGCCCCCGGTGTTACCCGGGGAAATCAGAACCTGCGCTTCACCCTTTTTAACAAGCTCAACCGCGCGGGCGATAGAGCTGTCCTTTTTGCGCCTGAGCGCTTCCACGGGTTTATCCTCCATGGTGAGCACCTGCGACGCATGCCTGATTTCCAAACGAGGATCAAAGCACTGGTTGGTAACGAGCTCCTTTTCCAAAATCTTCTGGTCTCCGACCAGATAAACTTTGGAGATGGAGTAAACCTCCCTGAGCGCGCGCAAGACTCCTCGGACCACAACACTAGGCCCGTGATCCCCACCCATTGCATCAACTGCGACACGCATAATAAAATAGACAAGCGGGATGCGACTTTCGCACTTCGCACTCCCGCATTTGTGCCAAACAACTTTTGGCGCTTAGCCGATGGGTGATACGGTGACTACCTGACGCCCTTTATAATATCCGCACGAAGGACAAATCCTGTGAGAAAGATAGGGTGCCGCACATTGCGGGCAGACCCCCAATTGAGGGAGCTTCATTACGCTGTTATAAGCGCGGCGCATACGTTGACGGCTATGAGACGGTTTCCTTTTTGGTACAGCCATATATACTCTTTATCTTATCTAATCCAACTTTAACTTATCTAGCTCAGCCCATGCAGCCGAGGAATTTTTCGATTCAGCACAGGCGCCCCTTTTACTACCTTTTCGCGACGGCATCTGGGGCAGCCGGTCGCATTTTTCATCGCACAGCGGATGCTGCGGATACGCAAGGAGGATATCTTCTCTTATGTAGTGAGTCAAGTCTATGCTATCATCTTTTATTTCAATCTTGTCTTCTCCCTCCAGGGCCAAGAGTTCGTTGAAATCTAACTTGACAGGCATTCTAAACAAATTCAGGCAACGCACGCACTCGCAATCCAGCACAAACTGGATTGTCCCCCTTGCCAATACGAAGTTTCCCTGTAAACTAGCCTGAAGAGCATACCTAACCGGCTCCAGCAACTGGATACACTCATCATCTTGTGGTAAATCCAGCTCTTTGGAATCCAAATTCCCCTCCAGAAGGAGATCTTCCTTCTCCAATTTCTTCAGGTTAATCCGAACTGACGTGACATTCATTTCCTCTTTCACAACAGTTTCTTTATAAGTTCTCTTTTTACATGCGGCGGTACAAACGACCCCACGTCACCTCCCAGCCGCGCAACCTCTTTGACCAGGCGCGAACTGATAAAGGTATGGTCTTCGGAGGGAACCAAAAAAAACGTTTCAATCTCCCCGACCAAGCGGCGATTCATCAGAGCCATCTGAAATTCATATTCAAAATCACTGACCGCCCGAAGGCCGCGAACAACTACTCCCGCTCCCCTTTTCTGTGCATAATCAATCAAGAGCCCATTGAGAATATCGGTCTCCACATTGGAAAAATTCTTGAGAGCCTCCTCCACCATGAGCCTTCTTTCTTCAAAAGAAAAACAGGGAGTTTTGGCGTCATTGTTGGCCAAAGCTACAATAACTCTGTCAAAAATTCGGGCCGCGCGCTCAATAACATCAATATGCCCATTATGGATTGGATCGAAACTACCCGGATAAACTGCTATGGCCATAATTCACACCTTTCAGCCAGGGAGAGACTCCCCGCCTTCAAACCAAAGTTAACCTTTCCCGGAGAAATTGACAAACCATTTCAAGGTTAAAGTATCCAATTTTCCCCTCAATCCCCCTCACCTGTATATATTAGAATTATTACGAACTTAGTACGCTTTTTGTGGTAACACAGTCTCTTATTTTTCTTGTTATCCCATTGCTATTCTCTCACACTCTGAAGAGAGTGCAGGGTGCGGATAATTTCTCAATATCAGGCGCTCCGGTAAATTACATTTATGAAAAACATTCAATCTCCTAAGTGTGGCTTCATTTCCTTTCGATGGAAGTCAGTTCTCGCTGTTCTTCTTGCAGCTATTGGTGTCTCTTATTCCCATGCGGCACAATCCCTCACCGCAGATATCGTTGTCTATGGCGACACATCTGCTGCAGTAGTAGCTGCCGTTCAAGCGAAGAAGGAGGGTAAAAGCGTAATCCTGGTAGCCCCCCAAAAACATTTGGGAGCCATGACTTCTGCCGGCCTGGGCTTCACCGATTCGGGCAAAGCTTATACTATCGGTGGAATGTCCAAGGAGTTTTACCACCGTGTTTGGCTCTATTACCAAAAAGACTCTGCCTGGAATTTGCAGAAACGCAGCGAGTTCAATGCACAGGGACAAGGAACCGCCGCCATCAACAATGAAACTCAAACCATGTGGGTGTTCGAACCGAAAGTTGCTGAGCGTATTTATGATCAATGGTTGGAAGAATACGGGATTCCGGTTTATCGAAATGAAAAGCTGAATCGCGAGAAAGGCGTTCGAAAGTTCGGAAAAAGAATCACCTCCATACAAACTTTGAGCAATAAAAAGTTCAGAGGAAAAATGTTTTTGGATTGTACTTTTGAAGGAGACCTGATGGCTGCCGCGGGGTGTGAATACTACGTGGGGAGAGAAGCAAACTCTCGATATGGGGAAGACTATAATGGTGGGCGCACTACCCTTGAGTATAACGGCCATCATTTTAAATCCAAAATATCGGCTTATAAGGTCCCCGGTGACCCTTCAAGCGGTTTGCTCAAGTTTATCAGACCCGATCCTCTCACCCCCGAAGGAGGGGCTGATAAACGAGTCCAGTCTTATTGCTATAGGATGTGTCTAACCGATTATGAACCCAACCGAGTGCCTATCACCAAACCGGAAGGTTACTCCTCTGAGGATTATGAACTCTTTGCCCGCTACTTTGCCTCAGGAGAAAAACCTCCGGTGATGACCACATCCCGAATGCCCAATTTCAAAACCGATTCCAATAATCACGGTGCCTTCAGCTTGGATTTCATTGGAACGAATTATGATTATCCCGAGGCTAGTTATGAAGAGCGTCAGAAAATCATGGATGCACACCGACAATATCAACTAGGGCTCCTCTATTTTCTTCAGAACGATCCTCGGCTCTCCAATGAAGTGCGTGAGCGTTGGCAAAAATGGGGACTGCCCAAAGATGAGTTTACCGATAACGATCACTGGCCGCACAACCTTTATATTCGAGAAGCCAGGAGGATGATCGGCCACTACGTCATGACGCAGGCCGACTGCCAGTGCAAGGTCAAAACACCCATGTCGGTTGGTATGGGCTCCTATACCCTTGATTCTCATAATACACACCGCTATGTTACAGACGATGGATATGTCCAGAATGAGGGTGATGTCCAAGTGCGATTAAACGGACCCTATCAAATAGCCTATGGAGCCATCATCCCACAGAAGAAAGACTGTAGTAATCTTTTAGTGCCTGTCGCTTGCTCAGCCTCTCATATTGCCTTCGGCTCGATCCGAATGGAGCCGGTCTTTATGATTCTGGGTCAATCGGCTGCAACAGCCGCTTCTCTGGCTGTGGATTCGAAAAAAACCGTGCACGAGATAGATTACTCGACTCTGAGGGAGAAGCTTCTCAAAGATGGGCAAATCCTTGAAATTGAACCAAAAAAATAAAGTATAAGATGCCGATTTACGAATTTTCTTGCGGAAAATGTTCACAACAATTTGAGCTTCTGGTTTTTCACAAAAACCTAGACCGATTGAGATGTCCCTATTGTGGAGCGGGCAAAGTAGAGAAAAAGTTTTCCACCTTCAGCTCTGTTTCCAGCCACTCCCACTCAGCTCCTTGCGACGGAGGAAGTTGCCCATACCCAAACGCAATGAAGCATAGCGGAGGCTGTTGCTGCCATTAGTCTGCCTAGATAAGTGATTTTAAAAAGTGAGAGACTGGGGCTTTCACCTCCGCTGTCACTTTTTACTTATTACATACTTGTAATTCTTTTGTAAGGATTATGAAAGGTGTATTTGGTACCATGGTTTTGAGTGAGAGAGAATCTCTTCACTTTCAAGGTGGGATTCGCTTCTCAAACACCGCAAATGGTTAAAATAGAGTAAGTGTTGAATATATATGCGCAGAAACATAATTAGAAAAATCAGTAGATGGGCGCTTCCTCTTGCTGCGTGCGCCATTATCGCAATTGCTGCAGTCAAAGCAAACGAAGCAAAACGTAATCCGGAGTTTGACATTGACCGCACACCGATTACCCGAAATGAAGGAGTTTATCTCTCCTACTCTTCCGTGGTTAAAAAGGTAAGACCTTCCATTGTCAGCATCTCCACTAGCAAAACGGTTCAAACCCAAAATATGCTTGGTGATGGGATGTCCCCGTTTGGAGATGATCTTTTCCGCCGCTTTTTCGGAGATCGGGGCTTTGGTTCTCCTCAACAACAGACTCCACAAAAGCGGACTGGGCTTGGTTCCGGGGTTATTGTCTCAAAGGATGGTTACATTCTTACCAACAATCATGTCGTAGATGGGAGCGAAGAGATTAAGGTCACTCTGAATGGAAGCGAAAAAGAGTATGACGCAAAAATTGTAGGAGCTGATTCTCGCTCAGATATCGCCGTCCTGAAGATAGATGCTGAAGACCTTCCGGTCGCCACTCTGGGCGATAGCGATATGGTCGAAGATGGAGACGTTGTGTTAGCTTTTGGAAATCCTTTTGGAGTAGGCCAAACGGTGACCATGGGAATTGTAAGCGCTACCGGCCGCAATAATCTCGGAATTGAGGAATATGAAAACTTTATCCAAACCGATGCCGCGATCAACCCGGGCAATTCCGGCGGAGCTTTAACTGACGCTCTCGGAAGAGTTATTGGTATCAACACAGCCATCTACTCCCGCTCTGGAGGCTACCAGGGAATTGGTTTTGCCATTCCCGTAAACATGGCTGAAAACATTGTTAAACAAATCATCAAAAGCGGCAAAGTTACTCGCGGTTATCTCGGCGTGACACTCCAAAAGCTGACAGACGATCTGGTTGAGGGTTTTGAGCTCAAAGGCAAATCCGGAGCGTTGGTTACTGAAGTTCGAGAAGGTTCTGCCGCTGAAAAAGCCGGAATTAAAGCGGGAGATGTTATCATCGCTGTCAACGGTAAAGAAGCTAAAGACAGCGCTTCTTTGGGATTAATGGTCGCTGGTTTAGCACCGGGAGAAACGGCTACAGTTCGTGTTATTCGCGATTCCCAGGAAAAAGATATCACCGTTGTGTTGGATGAGTGGCCTGAAGGACTCGACCGATATGGTTCTTCAGGTTCTTCCCCAGCTTCCCCCACAGGAGGCATCATCAAAGGAGTCGGACTCAAAGAAATTACTCCCGATTTGCGAAGTGAGATGCAAATTCCTGATAAGATCACGGGTGTTTTTGTCAGTGAAGTGGATCCAGAGTCTGCTGCCTCAGGAAGCGGTTTGATGGTGGGTGACGTCATTATGGAATGCAACGGAAAGCCTACAAAGACAATCGAAGAGCTTAAGTCAGCTTTGAATGCTAATGGTCTGAGGACCCGACTGTTGGTTTACTCCCAATCAAGAGGTGTAACTCGATTTGTAATCCTCAAAAAATAGAACCATGCTTTTTCATAGTTAGTTGTTAGTGTTCATAAACAAGTAATCATCATATAGGTTCATAGCATACCGGGGCGATTCTCAAAAAGAAAAGCCCCGGTTTTTTCAAAGCAAATTCTAACCTCGGAACCTCGTGTGAAACTGAAATGCCGTAGCAGACAGTTTTTAAGCCGAAAAAAGAGAGTATTGGAATTAACGTAAGAGGAACCAGATAAAACCACGCGCTGCATAGTCACTACTCTTGAAGCTTCCCTGCCTTCCTATTCTGTGCTAACCTCCAGGTGGATTGTTGAATGGTATCGACAAATAATAATGTGTGTTGTGAATGATAAACGGTTAAAACTGGGGGTGTTGGGCTCTGGAAAGGGTTCTAATTTGGTTGCTATTGCTGAAGCTGCCCAAAGTGGTGAGATACCAGTGGACATCGTTTTGGTCATTGCAGACTCTCCTGATGCAGGCATTTTGGATAGAGCTAAATCTTATGGCTTAACCTCCAGGTATATTTTTCCCGGTAATTCAAAAACCCGATTAGAGGCAAAAGAGGAGCAAAACTACATCACTGCGCTGAAAGAAGCGGGCGTTGAGTGGATTGCTCTGGCGGGTTTCATGCGCATCCTGAAAAAAGGTTTCCTCGATGCCTTCCCTGAAAAAGTTATCAATATTCACCCATCCCTTCTCCCTATGTTTCCCGGATTGTGTGCTTGGAAGCAAGCTATTGATTACGGCGTAAAAGTCACTGGTGTAACGGTTCACTATGTGGATTCGGGAATAGATTCCGGTCCCATTATTGCCCAAAGAGCAGTCCCTGTCCTAAAGAATGATACGCCCGAAACACTTCACCAGCGTATTCAACTTGAAGAGCACAAACTTTATCCGGCGGTTCTCAAAGAATTAGCTCTCGGTGAAAAAGGGAATTATCCTCTGACATGATTTGTCTGTATTTATTCAGATTTTCACCTCTGAGCGGCCAAGTTGATCTTGGTGGTTTGTTTCACTATCAATCGTCTATTCAGTAAGTGAGTTCTATTTTCAAATGGTTTAAGTCTGCAGATTGCAGTTTGGAAAACGGTGGCCGCTTTGGCCCCTATCGTCTACATGAACTGGTTAACGAAGGCGGTATGGCTCAACTTTGGCTGGCATCAAACACTCGTGAGGAAACTTTTGCACTCCGAATTGCCCTTCCATCTCTCTCCTCGATGAACCGCAAACGGTTCATCCAAGGATGTGAAGCTCTTTCAAAAATTCCCTCCCATCCTAATCTTATTCAGTATTTTGATCATGGGAAATGCCATCAAACTCCTTATCTGGCGATGGAGTACATAGAAGGAGCTAATATTCGTGAGCTTCTCGCTGTGGAAGACGAAATTTTAGTGCAAAAGATATGGGAAATTCTATTTGGCAGTGCAGCAGCCCTTGAACATATTCATGACCATGGTTTTCTGCATTTAGATTACAAACCGGAAAATATTGTGATTTCCAGAGGAGGAAACCCTAAGCTGATCGATTTTGACCTTTGCGTCCGTAAACCAACAAAGCCGATCGTTCTTAAGCCGGCGGGCACTCCTTCCTACATGGCCCCAGAAATACTCCTCAAAAACCCAGCTGATCAGCGTAGTGATATTTTTGCTTTTGGAGTCCTGGCTTACGAACTTTTCACTCATCGCCGTCCTTTCGTAGGCGATTCATCAGAGGAAGTGCTTCGAAAAATGCTCGACCAGCAATCACCTTTGGTTCCTCCTTCGGAGTACAATTCTGCCATATCCAGCGGACTGGACCGGGTTATCCTGAAGTGCCTGGAGCGGAATCCGGATAAACGATATCCCCACATGTCTGTAGTCATCCGTGATCTCCATGAGGCGCCTTAATCGGCTACATGAACGGGAATGCCAACTTCGATATAAGAGACCAAAGTCTCGGCATCCCAGTTGGATAGTCGGATGCACCCGATAGAACCGGTGATCCCAATTTTTTCAGGTTCAGGTGAACCGTGGATTCCGTAACCTTTCTTACTAAGGCCTATCCATACTTTTCCCACCGGATTATTGGGGCCAGGGGGTAAAATCAGCTCTTTTCCCAACACTTGAGCTTCTATTGAATTGGGAAAATTCTGCGGACTGAACCGATAAGCCGGGTTCTTCTTGATGCTGATAACTGTCCATTGGCCTCTGGGGGCTTTATCACTCTGACCGGCAATGCTGCAAGGACAATAAAAAAGGACTTCCCCTTTCTCTCCCATCAGCGATAGCGAGCGCTCTTGCAAAGAAATGACTATTTTTTCAGGCTTTCCCTCTAACTTGGGTAGCCAAACGTAGGGCACGAGAAGAGACGTCCCCTCGTCTACGTCACTCCACTCAATCTCAGGATTCATGCGCCTGATCAGATCCTGAGACGAAAAGGAGCGTTCCGCGGCAAGCTCCAAAATGCTTTCATAATCCAAACGCTTTTCCTGGGATTTTGCTGACCAGCCTTCCGGAATTTTCATCAGACATTCCTTGTCTGATCGACTCACCGTGTGTTGCGTAAAAACAGGTTCATAAATGTGCAGTATCTGACGAGTTGATAAATCCATTTTTCCTGTTACCTCCAGACCGTATTTTTTTTGAAAAACAGAAACGGCCTTGCTTGTCTGGGTACCATCGAATCCATCCAGAACGCCAGGAGATATCCCTAATCGCACCAGCGCAATCTGGGTCTCCAACATATTTCTAACTTCTCTGGATAAATGTAATGGCGTTAAAGCAAGGTCAGAATTCTCTTTGGCAAAAGCTTCAAAGAATACAAATAAAGCCGCCAAAAGCATGACCGACGACAATCGCCTTAGCATTTCTTAATAGGTCTTTGGGCCTGGGACTCCAGCCAGTCGCAGGCAATAGGCAATACTTGAGGCCAATGAAAACTTTTTGATCGTTCCCAAGCAGCTATACGAATTCTATTATAAAACTCCTCGTCCTTCAACTTCTCCAAAATACAAGAAGCCAGTGACTCTGGGCTCTCTTCCTCAGATACGAGCCCTGTTTGATTTTTCAATGTGCTTTCCGTCAGCCCTTCCGTGGGGTAAACAGCTGCAGGAGTCCCCATCGCATTGGCCTCAATCACATTAAGCCCCCACCCCTCCCTCACGGATGTATGCAAAAGGAGGTGCGAGTCTCTCAGCAATTCGTTCTTTTCAGGTTCTGAAAGATATCCAACAAATTGAACAACACCCTCAAGCTGATGCTCGAAAACAAATCGCTTCAAATCCTGTAAACTGTCCCCGGTTCCCGCTATTTTAAGTGTCGCGTTCACCCCCTTTTGTCTGAGGATATGAGCTGTCCGAATCGCGTGATCCACACGTTTGTTGGGGGCTAAACGAGAAACAAAGACCAGCCTCAATGGCTCTTTCAGAACCTTGTGAGGAAGTTCTGTCAGGGCCTGTGTATCCACACCATAAGGAATACGGGTAATCGAACGCACACCGTTTTTTTTCAACGCACGTTCAGTCGATTCGCATGCCGTCCAAAAAGGAACGTTTCGATACAACCAGAGCATCAGCCGTTCCTGCTGAGGGCCTACCATTCCGACAGGAGCTCTCCAGCCGTTGTAGAAGGTTTTCCAAATGGAACCCAGAACCTCGTGTATATAAGCAATACAGCGCGTCTTACACCACCAAGGAGCATACCAAGGGACGCCATGATGCTGGTCTATCACTAAATCAAAAGATGGCTGGCTTCGATACCATTTGTGAGCGCTGATTGCTCGACTCATTATGTTCCGGCCGCCTCGCACTACCTTTACACCTTCAATGACCTCTTCTAGGACACAACCATCAAACTCTTCGGAAAACCAAACCACTTCATGCCCCCGCCGAGCCAATGCCGAAAGATAACCTTGAGTTACTCTTTCAGCTCCGCCATGCTTAGGGTTCTTCATATCCCTCCAGTTAAGCATCAGGAAGCGCATCAGAAACCGAACCTCTTTCTCTTAAACAGACTTTCCCTTTTGAGCAACTGGTTTCCGATTGGGTGATTTAGTACCCTTTGTGACTCGCTCTCTAGGTTCAAATTCAAAACCGACCCCTTTTTTGCTATCCAAGACCAGAAACGCCGAGAATTTTCTTTTCTTTTTCTGAGAGAAAAACTGTGTCAATAAATCTGTTTTACCCTGAGTAAGCAATTTTTGAAACTGCTCTCGAGAAACAGGCTGACCCAAAATAACTTTTCCGGTTCGAAAATTACATTTTTTCCCTTTTTGAGCCTGGCTATTTTCACAGAGATAGGTATCGTCCGTCTCAAAAACATTTCCTCCGCATTTAGGGCATACACCCTGCGGTGTTAAACCTGAAAAGTCTATTTCTTTTTTCTCTGTTTGGCGTTCATCTTCTCCAAAATCAAAGTCCACCTTCCATTCCTCTTTATTGAGCCTCAATGACGCAGAAAAAGGACGCCCCATCTTGCTGACAAATCCATCCAGAGGCCCAATCTTTTTTGAGCTGAGAAGTTGCACCAGCTCCTCACTGCTGATTCGGCGTCCCGCCATTACTTTCCAAACCATAAACTGGCATTCTTCGCAGTGATATTTTCGATATATCTCGACCATCTTGCCTCCGCAGCGCGGGCAAGGTGTCTCTATTGATGCAAAATGAACCGGTATTTCTTCTTCGAATCCGCGCACTTTATCCACTATAGATGAAGTCATTGAGCGAATCATCTCCATGAATTCCTCTCGCTGCAATCGACGCTGCTCGACCTGTTTTAATTTGAACTCCCAATCACCGGTCAGCTCAGGACTGCACAACTCAGGCAATTTTAAACCTCGCAAGAGGGTAATCAGATCAAATGCTTTTAAGGTAGGGATGATCTCCTTACCCGAACGCTGTATGTACGTTTCTGTGATGAGACCTTCAATAATAGATGCGCGAGTCGCAGGAGTTCCCAACCCCTTCTCGTTCATTGCATCCCTCAACTCCTCATCTTCAACGAATTTGCCGGCGGTCTCCATCGCGGTCAAGAGGGTCGCTTCATTAAAACGAGCGGGCGGTTTTGTTTCACAGAACTTCAGTTCTAACTCGTCCGTACTCACTCTTTCCTTAGGTAAAACTGGAGGTAAGCTCGGGTTCTCTGCGTTCTCAGATACCTGGCGCCCATAGACTGCTGTCCACCCCGGGGAAAGTAACACCTTCCCTTCTGATTTGAAAAGGTGTTCCCCCACATGGGTTGTTCTATTCGTTATCAAGTATTCGGCCGCAGGAAAGAATACAGCCAGAAAACGACGCGCTACCAAGTCATAAATCTTCCAATCATCACCATCGAGCTTTTTAATTATTCCTGTGGGAATAATCGCGAAGTGGTCAGAAATCTTGGAATTATTAAAAATCCTCTTGTTCGGATGTATCCAACCAAAATCTAAGATTTGCCCGGCCAATTCCGAAAAATCACTTTCTTTCAAAGACTGCATAATGGAGCGGACCTCTCCCAAGTAATCTTCAGGCAGAGCGCGCGAATCTGTTCGAGGATAGGTCAACACTTTGTGCTTTTCATAAAGAGCCTGGGCAATTTGTAGCGTCCTGCGGGCCGGGAAACCATAACGAGAGTTGGCTTCTCGCTGGAGGCTGGTCAAATCAAAAAGCGGCTGAGAAAGTTCCGTCTTCTTTTTGCTCTCCTCTGTAACTGTCCCGGCTTTACCAACACATTCTTTGAGAATACTTTCGGCTTCTTCTTTATTCCATATCCTCTGGGCTTTAGAATCTTTATCTTCCGTGCTCTTGGAAAAATCAGGGTTAAACCAAATTCCAACGTATTGCCCAGCTTCGCAGCCAAAAGTCCCGTGGATTTCAAAATAAGCTTTTGGGTTAAAAGATTGAATCTTTTCTTCCCTCTCCACAATCATGGTCAAAGTTGGCGTTTGGACACGGCCCACTGTCGTTTTTAAGAACCCTCCTTCACGTGAGTTAAATGCGGTCATCGCCCGAGTTCCGTTAATCCCAATTAACCAATCGGCCTCAGAGCGACAGGCGGCAGCATCAGCCAAAGGGAGCATTTCTTCATTAGCCCGCAGTCGTTCGAATCCCTCACGGATTGCTGCTGCAGTCATGGATTGTAGCCAAAGTCTTTGAATTGGCAATTGGCTCTGAGAATATTGAAGAATGTATCTAAAAATAAGCTCTCCTTCGCGCCCGGCATCACATGCATTAACAACTCCTGAAACATCTTTGCGTTTCATTAATTTTATTAACAACTTGAGCCGAGACTCCGTTTTGGGATACGGCTTGAGAGAAAACGTCTTCGGAATAACCGGCAAGTTTACCAATGACCATTTTCCTTTAGCGGGCTCTACACCTGGCGGTGGACATATCTCCAAAAGATGTCCCACCGCTGAACTAACTACAAATTCCTCGCTTTCGAAAAAATCTTCTTTTTTAGAAAAGCCACCCAATGCTCGGGCTATATCCCCAGCCACAGAGGGCTTTTCTGCAATCACTAACATCTTACCCATATTCTTCTTCTTTATAACCATTGTGCCGTTTCAAGCATCAATTCCTATTTCCAATTCCTAAAATTTATATTGATAACAATTTATGCGTTTAGAACTCAAAAAAAGACCCCAATTTTTTAAAGTAACATTTTCAAATTGGATATAATCAAAAATTGTATTTTTCTTTTCGAAACCTATTAAACAGCAGGACGCTTACCAGCACCTTTTCGAGGCACAAACCTTCTGGCTTTTCCAAAAACTCGCCTTTGCTGTTTGGGTTTTAAGCCGGAATTTTGAATGGGACCAACGGTAGATACCGGGGCTGGAGAATCTTTTTGAATCGGGAGAATTTGCTTTCTGAAATCAGGAGTTATTTGCGAAGTACCCACAACTTTTTGTTCAGACGGCAAAGTTTTGCTCAAGAAACTTTCAGAGCCTGTTTGTTGAGGACTTTTTGAAACCTTCAGGTTTTCAACGTCCTCACTTGCAGGAAGGAACCCCATTCCCGGACGCCAATCCTGTCCCGGAGGAATGGGGGGAAGGACTTTACCTGTCTGCTTATTGCGTATTTCAATATTTCTCTCTTCTCTCCAATCGCGCCATTCGCGAGCCGCGCTGGCCCCTTCCCTGCAGGTCCGGTTGTAATCCACTTCGGAGCCTTGCACCTCCGCAAATGACTCTCCCTTCGAATAACGTTGCTCACGCGGCTCCTGCTGCTTCTGAGGGCGAAAAAATTGAGGTCTCAGGCGCTGGGCCTGAGGTTTCGAAGGCATCGATTGTTTCTTATGAATATGAGGCTGGCGGGTTGGTGGCTTAAGCTCCGCTTGAGGACGATGCTGGAGCTTGCTTTCCTGAAAATTCTGCCGAGTTTTTAAAAGCGGCTCTCTTTGAGATTGTTCCGCACAAACTTGCTCATCTTTTCGAACGTCTTTCTGATAACCCTGTGAGTATTTCCCGAATACAGGCTGGGTGCGTCTGCCCCCGTGCAAACTGTTTTCTTTTGGCCTGAGATATCGTCCTTTGCCAGTAGTGGCACCTCGATCCCTCTGGGTATGAGAAGTATCTCTCACAACTTCCTTTTGGGAAACGTTCTCTACGCGTTTTGTAAACGATACTTCCTTTTTAAATTGCCTCGGTTTGCTCGGTTTGCATGAAAGCTTTGGTTTTTGCCTTCTGTTTTCTTTGTCCCCGGGATCGGATTCCGACGCTACTTTGCGGGCCTCCGCCAGTGTCATCTTTTTCTTGGCTACAGCGATAGCCGCAGTCATCGTCAAGTGACACTCCATAATCAAGCTTCTAACTTGTCGAGCCTCGCTCAA
The DNA here is from genome assembly GCA_964609795.1 of uncultured Verrucomicrobiota bacterium. GTDB lineage: Bacteria > Verrucomicrobiota > Verrucomicrobiia > Limisphaerales > UBA1412 > UBA1412. The sequence continues at coordinate 5,175 of CAZSTC010000023.1, read as the reverse complement.
AGTCAGATTCTTTTCTGCGATTAAACGTTTAAGGTTTATATCCCTATTCTCTATCAGAGCTGTATATTCTGTTTGAGTAATTTTTCCTGCCTTACATCTGCCCCAAAGCATTTGATTTAATTTCTGGGCATAAGCTTCGCTATCTAGGTCAGCCTTGGTAAATCTGGTCATATAACAACGACTTATACTGTTTTGAACTGTTTTCTTATTTCCGAAATTGCGCTATCAAGCCTTTTCTCGGAAACCGGCTCAGAGGTCCCAAGCTCTTGCGCATAACAGGAGACCTTGAACTCCTGCATCATCCAAAACAAGTTCCACAATCGACTACGAGCTTCTGGAGAAAGATCTTTTTTCCTTAGCAATTCATCCAGTTCTTTCTGCCATATCTCAACATGCTGCGACTTCTTTTGATCCTTTACTGGATCAGCGGCAGCCCTGTCGGCACGAATAAGTAACATCTTCAAATACCGCGGCAGATGTCTTAATCGCCCTAGGGGAATATATGCTAAAAACTTCTGTGAGACCAGCATATTTAGTTCTTTTTTCAGCCAGTCAAATTGTTTTGGGTAAACTAGTATCTGCTGACGTAGCTCCAGAATCTCACGAGTTAAGCTGATTAGCTGAGGCAAGCCCTCGCCTAACTTTTTCCGTGCTCCTTTCAGAAAAGTCTCAAAATACTGACGAGTCAAACGGGGTGGGGCATCTGACTCAAAAATATAATTTCTAAGGTTGAGATAAGCCGTTTCTGCAAGTTCATCACCCGTGCCCAGTGTAGAATACGAAAAACTTCCGGAGGCCATTTTATTTAGATCCCTTCTGACCCAGGACAGCTCTTTCTGCATTACTTTTTCCGCAAGAGCGGATATTCCACACATTAAGACCTTGTCTCTTTCAGCGGGAGTCCGAAAAAGCCTCAAGTTGACATCTCCACCCTCAACATCCAAACCCGGAAAAGCCAAGAGAGGGACATGCTGCTCTTCCTTTACCACTATGCTTTCAGGTATATCCTCCCAGAGCCAGTCCGCAATGTCATATTTTTCCCATTTTTCGGATAATTTTTGCCAATCTTTAACACTTTCCTTTTCAGCATGTTCCTTAATTTTGGATTGAAGCGCTTTCAAATCCACACCCGCGAGGACTTGTTTGTTTTCTCTATTAAAAACTTCAATTTTAGGAGTCAAATAATCGGGCAACTTCGTCTCATCCCAAAGATTTTCCGGAATCTCAACACCCCATTCTCGAAGAATTAAGTCACTGGCTTGCTTTAAGCCTTCTGCGGAATTCCAAGTGACAACTTCAGCCAATCTAGAGGCTTTTTCTCGAATTGGCATAAGTCTGCGCCGCAACTGCCGGGGAAGACTTTCCAAAAATTGCTCCCATCGAGCCACGCGAAAACCCGGAACGCCCCAATCCAATTCACGCTTATCAACCATTGGCAGAAGAGACAAAGGAATTTTAAATGTGACTCCGTCCTGCTGCTTGCCAGGAGCATAAGCATAGGTTGCCCCCACCGAATATCCGCTTAAATTGATTCTGTCAGGAAAAAATTGTGAATCGTAACCTTGAGAGTGTTCTCCAAGAAGATCCTTTTCCGTCGCGAAAAGAAAATTTTTCTGATGCTGATTTTCCTTTATGATGCGATTCAAATCATGAATAGAAGAAACACCCTGAATCCATTTGCCATAGAAAAGACATATCGATTCATAAACGTTTACAAAACCAGCCCCACCCTTATGCGTTTGCCATAGCTCCAATTTCTGGCAGAGATTCTGATTATGCTCAATAAACTTCAGGTTTTTCCGAAATCCACTGAGCAACCTGCCTTGAATAGAATAGGCTCCATCTTCCTCATCGGATTTAACCAATGCCTGCCGAATAAAAATATCCGTAGCCTCTTTAGAATTAATTTTCCCGTAATCAATCCAGCGTTCCTGAATAAGAAGCCCGTGGGCACGAACCCGTTCTAGAACGACTACTCTCTCCTTTTTCTCGTCCCAATGTGCATCGTGATACGTTTTTTTGCAGATGTGAGGAGCTATTTCTTCAACCCACGATATGTCGATCCCAGCAACTGTTCGGGCAAACAATCGCGATGTCTCCACAATTTCGCCAGCTACAATCCACTCTGATTGAACTATGTTTCCCCCAGACTCAGAGTCTTGCGCCTTCTTACTTTTTTTGCTTGAAGGAGGTTTGGATTTATCAAATAAGTTGGAACCGGGAAAAAGCATTACTTCTCTATCTCCCACAGCCTTGTATTGATTCCGTGCCTTGCGTTGAGCAATATGCCCTAAGAGCCCGGATAATACCGAGCGGTGGATCCCCTCCCGAATGGCCTCGCTCAACTCACTTGTGGGACGAGAGCATTTCCTCCCTTTTGTGGACCGCTGAGGAGCTTTTCGGTCTATAGATACACCCTCGCCCTGCCCAAGCTCTAAAATGATATCTTTAAGCTGGTCGTAGAGGTCGCTCCATTCGCGCATTCTCACAAAAGAAATAAAGTGCGCCCGACAAAACTTGCGGACTTGATTCTCAGTACGAAGCTCCTGCCATGCAGCACGCCAGGCCTTCCAAATGTTGAGAAGAGTGATGAAATCCGATTCGGGATCGGCAAACTCTTTGTGAGCTGATGCTGCCTGTGCCCGTTGCTCTGTGGGGCGTTCCCGGACATCCTGAACGCTAAGTCCGGCCGCAATAATGATAACCTCTTCTAAAACGCCCTCTTCCCGTGCCTGTAAAACCATTCTCCCCAATGATGGATCCAAGGCCATTCGAGCCAACTCCATACCCAGTTGGGTAAGTTTTAGGTTCTCATCCAGCGCTCCCAATTCCTGCAACAGCGAATAACCGGCATGAATCGCCTGAGAAGAAGGCGGGTTGATAAAAGGAAAAGTCTCTATTTGCCCCAAACCGAAGGCCGTCATCCTTAAAATGACTTCAGCAAGGTTGGCTCGTTGAATTTCAGGCTGCGTATAAGGCTGAAGCTCATTAAAATCCTTCTCTGAATAGAGACGGTAGCAGACGCCACTGGCGACACGACCGCAGCGGCCCTTACGCTGATTAGCGCTGCTTTGCGAAATAAACTCAATCGGTAGACGTTTTGTCCGGGTCCTGGCGTTGTAGCGGCTAATTCGAGCCATCCCCGTATCTACCACAAAATGGACATTGGGAATCGTGAGCGAGGTTTCCGCTACATTGGTTGCTACAATCACTCGGCGCCGTTTTGAAAGTGTGAAAACTCGTTGTTGTTCAGCAGAAGACTGGCGTCCATAAAGGGGCAGAATTTCAATCCCTTGCCATTGCCGTCCGGTCATTACCTCAATCGTTTTATGAATATCTCGCTCGCTCGGCATGAAAACCAGAATATCTCCATTATAGGTCTGCTGTAATATTTGAGATACTGTTTCAACAGAGCTTTCTGTAAAGGTATAATCCTCTCTCTCCTCCGAAGCGTGATCCATCTCCTGATAACAAATTTCCACGGGATACATGCGCCCGGAAACTTCCAGAATGGGAGCTTTGTTAAAGGCCTCAGAAAAAGATTCGGTGTCGATTGTCGCCGAGGTGATGATAATTTTTAGATCATCCCGCTTACGAGTGAGCTCTTTAAGGTACCCTAATAGAAAATCAATATTCAGAGTTCTCTCATGCGCTTCATCCACCAGAATCGCGTCATACTCGCACAGGAAGGGATCGCTTTGTATTTCAGAAAGCAGAATCCCATCCGTCATCATTTTGATGTAAGTTTCCGGATGACAATGCGTTGAAAAGCGTATTTTGCATCCCACTTCCCTCCCCCAATCCACTTCCATTTCTTCCGCTAAACGCTTGGAAAGCGACATGGCCGCGACCCGGCGTGGTTGAGTGCAGCCAATCATCGCGCGCCCCCCCAGACCCGCTTCTAAACACATTTTGGGAATCTGCGTTGTTTTACCTGAACCTGTCTCTCCCGAAATGATGATAATCTGGTTATTGCGAATCGCCTCAACGATTTCATTTTTGCGCTCGGAAACAGGAAGTGAGGGGTAAGATAATTGTGGAATATTCTGTTCCCTCTTCTCTCGAAGCTCTATTGACTGAAACGCCTTATCCGTCAACTTTTTGAGCAAAGTGTCGTTAATTCGCTCGGGATTTTTTAGAATTCTTCTCAGCTGCAAGCCCAGTCGCACCTGATCATGCAACATACACTGCGGAAGTAAACGCCCTAAACTCCTTATATTTTTTTCCAAAGGCAACTTCAACTTTTTACCTGTTAAACCGTTCGCCGAGCTTTCTCTAAATCTTTACAGAATGAATGCAGGTTTTGTACGTATTCTTTGTGATCTTTACAACTTCTCAAGCGATCTAAGAAAAAATGAGTCTTATTCAAATATGGTTCTATCTCAACATGATAACGCTCGCGAACCTTTTTGGATATAGCTTCTTCAATGTCAAAAACTTTCAGAGCCAGGATTGAATTCATCAACTTACCCATAAAGACGACTATTGCAGCCAAATGCGCCAGCTTCAAATCTTTGCGCAAGATAATTCTCGAAACGTCCAACAAAGTGGGTCTGCCCAAACAAGCACCATCGGATTCCATCAACTCGGGCTGTTCTTCTCCTCGGAGTTTAATGGCTTCACTCATCGGCAGATACCAAAAATTTTGTGTAAGACGTCCGCCATAATCACCCGGCTTCTTTAACTCCAAGACAAAACTCACACTCTCATGCTGTATACTCAACGGACTTTGACCACTTGAAATTTCTTCTCCCAACTCCCGTATTAAATTCACTTTATCGGTCTCACCCGGATTAAGGCTGCCTCCGGGAAATATCAAACTTTTATGCAGAGCGCCCTTTCTAAACTGTTCTTGCACAGAAAGCACGACGGCAGACACCTTCCCCTCCTCTTCAATTTGGGCAATAATCCCAAAATTAGAGCGACTGTGTTTATATAGTTTTCGATTGGTGTCTGGCACAGGTGATTGCAGCTGAGTTAGGACGTTTGCTCCCAAACCGCCAAGAAGGCAGTATTTCATTCCCTATTACAAATGTAAAGTTTTAAGAAAATTATGTCGTGGATACATCAAAAGTGGAAAAACTCAGAGGGTTTTGGAAGAGAAGAGGACGGAAGGGAAGGAGGAATGAGAGGGTTTATTGGATAGGATGGAGAAGGAGTTATCAACATGATAGC
>CAZSTC010000022.1:5638-33769 GCA_964609795.1 uncultured Verrucomicrobiota bacterium | reverse complement strand
AGAATAATTTTTTGCAGTGAAACAGGTTGACTTTTGGCTCATGTCGTGGTGTTCTATGAGTGTGTGCGGTGATCAGAATTTGACCTGCTTGAGGTGTTGCTTTTGGTGCCGATGATTCTTTAACCTGATGAGTTTTTGCTCTCAGAGCGGAGATTCATCGGTAGAGGGGAGTATTTTCTTTTTTTCTTCTTATTTAACGGTTAATTTTTATTTATGGATTCATTGTTTAAACCGATCTCAAACGCCGGTGTCACTGCCCCGACAGGGTTCTGGGCCGGAGGCGTTTTTTGCGACATCAAACGGTTGGGCACCGGGAAGGGTTCCAACAAAGGTCAGAAGAAGGATCTGGCGATTGTCTTCTCGGAAGTCGATGCCCATGTGGCCGGAATGTTCACGACCAATCAGGTCTGTGCTGCCCCGGTAAAGATATGCTCCTCGCGGGTTCAAAGCGGTCTGGCTCGTGGTGTCGTGGCCAATTCGGGCAACGCGAATGCCTGCACGGGTGAGCAGGGAAAAGCGGACGCCATCCGGATGACCGAGATTCTGGCGGATTTGCTTCATGTCGATTCCAATAAAGTTCTGGTTTGCTCGACGGGCCGTATTGGCGTGCAGATGCCGATGGAGAACGTGGAGAAGGGGATTCATGCGGCCTTTGAATCGGCGGGCATTACCCCTGAATGCGGGCTTTCGGCGGCAGAGGCCATTATGACCAGCGACACGGCGGTGAAGGAGATCGCCATCGAGTTTACCCTGGGAGAGAAAACGGTCCGCATCGGCGGTATGTGCAAAGGTGCCGGGATGATCCATCCGGGCATGAGCGCCACGGGTAAGCGCCCGGCGGCTAAATCGCGCGCACTCCATGCCACGATGCTCGGCTTCCTTACGACTGATGCCTCCATTACTCCGGGGCTTTTACAGATTGCTTTGGAAGAGGCCGTTGCCACCAGCTTCAACCGGATTTCGGTCGATGGCGATATGAGCACCAATGATACGGTGCTGGCCTTCGCCAACGGGATGGCCGGCAATGCCTGTATTGATTCAGATCAAACGGAGGAGTTTCGGATTTTCTCAAAAGCTCTTTCACAGCTCTGCCTGAGTCTGGCCCATAAAATGGTGCGTGACGGCGAGGGTGTCTCCCGGTTTATCACGATCAAGCTCGATGGAGCCGAAACCATGGAGGATGCCGACGCGGCGGTGAGAGCCGTGGCCAACAGCCTTCTGGTCAAAACCAGTTGGTGCGGAGGCGACCCGAATTGGGGCCGGATTCTGGATGCGCTGGGCTATTCATCGGCCTATGTGAACGAGAATAAAGTGGACCTGGCTTACAGCCTGCCCGGAGATTCCAAAATCATTTACGTCCTGAAAGGTGGGCAGCCGGTAGATGTCCCTCTGAGCGTACTCCAGGCGATTACGAAGCAGAAGGAGTTCGACCTGCATATCCAGCTCAATGTCGGTAAAGTGAGTACCCGCTTCTATACGTGCGATCTGACCGAAGAATATGTGGATTTCAATAAGGGAGAGTAACCTCCAAATCGCAAACTAGAGCATCATGACGACAACTCAACTGATTATCCGGGCCGATTTTCTCTTGGAGGCTTTGCCTTATATTCAGAAATATCGGGGAGAGACCTTTGTGGTGAAGTATGGCGGCAGCTTTATGGATTCTCAGGATCCGGAAGAGCGCGACAGCGTCGCCCGGGATATCACGTTCCTGGAAGCCGTCGGGATTAACCCGGTCGTGGTCCATGGCGGAGGCAAGGCCATCACGCGGGCCCTGAAGGAATCGGGCATCGAGACGAAGTTTATCAAGGGGATACGCCAGACCGATAAGCAGACGATGAACGTGGTGGAGCGTGTGCTTTCCTATGAGATCAACCCGAGAGTCGTGGAGGCGATCGGGCGCTTTGGAGGCAAGGCCAAAGGTTTCCCGGGGAGTAAAATGCTCAAGTGCCGCAAGAAATTGGTTCCCGTTGAAGGAGGAGAGCCGATAGATGCCGGTTTTGTGGGGGATGTGACCGGAGTGGATACGACGCAGATTCTCGAGTGCATCGCCAATAATATCACGCCGGTTCTGAGTCCGACCGCCTGCGATGAAGAAGGCAACTTCTATAATTGCAATGCGGATATCGCTGCGGCCCAGGTGGCCATAGCGCTCAAGGCGAGGCGGCTGGTTTTTATGAGTGACGTGCCCGGGCTCATGCGTGACTTGAACGACATGACCTCTCTCATACCGCGGGTTCATGTCGCCGAGGTCGAGGAACTCAAGCGCAAAGGGATTATTGACGCGGGAATGATTCCCAAAATGGATAGCGCCGTTGAGGCTATTCGGGCGGGAGTGGAGAAGGTTTCGCTGGTGGATGGAAGAATGCCGCACAGCGTCATGCTGGAGATTTTTACCCATGCAGGCGTGGGGACCGAGCTGGCGGTCTAGAATTCCCAGTCATAAATAATTTGATGAATACTAAAGCCGATAATATCAAACAGACATTCAGCCAGTATGTGGTGCCGAGTTACGGGCGCTTTGACCTGGTGGTGAAGTATGGGCAGGGTCCCTATCTCTGGGATACTGAAGGCAAGCGCTATCTGGACCTGGGCGCCGGGATCGCCGTATGCGCTCTGGGCCATGCGCATCCGCAAATCGTGGAGGTTCTCCGCCAGCAGGCTCAGAGGATGATCCATATTTCCAATCTCTATTACCATGAAGGGCAGGGGCTCCTGGCTAAGGAAATCGTGAGCCGGATCGGTCCCGGAAAATGCTTCTTCTCCAATAGCGGTGCCGAGGCCAATGAAGGCCTATACAAGCTGGCCCGCAGATTCGGGCATGACTCAGGCCGTTACGAGATCATCACGGCTTTGAATTCTTTTCACGGCAGGACTCTGGCTGGCATCGCGGCCACGGGTCAGGAGAAGGTGAAGAAAGGCTTTGACCCTCTGGTGGAGGGTTTCAATAACTATATTCCTTTTAATGATCTTGCGGCAGCCGAGGCGGCAATCGGTCCCCGGACAGCCGCGATTCTGATTGAGGGCGTGCAGGGTGAGGGCGGAATTCAGCCGGCCACCCCTGAATACCTACTCGGGCTGCGCAAGCTCTGCAACGAGCGCAACCTGCTCCTCATGATGGATGAGGTTCAGTGCGGATATTATCGCACCGGCAGTTTTTGCAGCTTTCAGGAGATATTGAAAGATGTGGCCGGAGCTTCAGATTTCCTGCCCGATGCGGTCAGTATGGCCAAAGGTATTGCCGGCGGCTTCCCCCTGGGCGGCTTCTGGGTGCGTGAGCCCTACTCGGATATTCTTGGCCCCGGCAGCCATGCGACAACCTACGGAGGAGGCCCTCTGGCGTGCGCGGTGGCATTAAAAGTGCTGGAGATAATAAAGAGTGAATCTTTGGCGGAAAATGTGAAGAAGATGAGTCGGCTTTTTAAAGAAGGTCTCACTGCCTTGTGCGGTCGCTATCCCCGTGTGCTCAAAGGTGTGCGCGGTATGGGACTGATGCTGGGCATTTCGCTTAATACGGAGTCGGGTGCTTTGTCGGGCAACGGTTCTCCGGCTTCCATTGTATTCACCAATGCGCTCAAAGAAGAAGGGGTGTTGAGCGTTCCTGCAGGCGTCTCTATTGTTCGCCTTTTACCACCCCTCAATATTACAAAAGAACAGGTTGAGGAAGGCCTCTGCCTCATTGAAAAAGCAGCAGCCCGCTCTAGTGGCTAAAAAAGTTACACGATGAAACATCTACTCAGTATAGAAAAGATCTCGTTTCGCGACATTAAGCAGATACTGGAAAACACCGTAATGTTCAAGCGCGAGCGCGGCTCACAAACTCTCCTGCCTCTGAAGGGGCAGACTTGGGCAATGATTTTTGCCAAGTCCTCCACCCGTACCCGCGTCTCTTTTGAGGTGGGTATTCATGAGCTGGGAGGCAAGGCCCTTTTCCTTAATACCGACGATATTCAGTTGGGCCGCGGTGAACTGGTGAAAGATACCGCCCGGGTTCTGGGCCGCATGACGCATGGCTGCATCATACGCACTTATGCCCAGCAGGATGTGGAGGATTTTGCGCACTATTCGCAGATTCCCACGGTCAACGCCCTGACGGATCAGGAGCATCCCTGCCAGATTCTGACGGACCTTTTCACGATGGAGGAAAGGTTCGGCACGGTTCGCGGCAAGGTCGTCGCTTTTGTGGGTGACGGTGCCAGCAATATCTCCAATTCGTGGGCTTTTGCGGCCGGTAAAATGGATTTTGAGCTGCGTGTGGCCGCTCCGGTAGAATTTCAGCTTTCCGATGAGGTCATGGAAAAAGCAAAGGGAAAAATCGTCCGCACGACCGATCCTCTCGAGGCGGCCGAGGGAGCCGATGTCCTCTATACCGATACATGGGTTTCGATGGGTAAGGAAGAGGAGGAAGCCCGGAGGCTGAGTCTTCTCGATGGCTATCAGATTAACCGCAAACTATTGGAAAAGGCCAAAAAAGAAGCGATTGTTCTTCATTGTCTGCCTGCCTATCGGGGTAAGGAAATTTCTGAAGAGGTATTTGAGCAGTTCTCCACCGTTATTTTTGACCAGGCCGAAAATCGCCTTCATACTCAAAAATCGATTCTAGATTGGATGAGTGATTAAACCACTCCTTCTTTAACCTGTTCTTCTTTTAAGAAAGGGCAGAGGACATTCATTGTCCTCTGCCCTTTTACGTTTCTGTATTAGCCCGGTAATATATAAAACGCTGAAACGAGAAAACAAAAAAGCGTGGGCTAACCCACGCTCTCTGAAAATTTATGATTACAAATTAGTTCCGTTTGAAACGGCGCAAACCTGCATAGCCACCGAGTGCGGCCAGACCCATGAGGGCCAACTGCATCGTGCTGGCTTCGGGTACGGTCGTCACAGTTCCCTCTACCGTGAAGGAGAAGGGCTTGTAATTTGCCGCGTCACCATAGGTGCCCAAACCAAGTGTGCTGGGCCAATTATCAAAGTTGGCATCCGTTCCGATCCAGTAGTCCTTATTAATGTCCAGGCCCGGAGCGATCGAATTGTAACCGCTGGCCAGCTGAGACAAAGGCATAGTGATTCCATCAGCAGAGCTGACGATCACGGAAACACCCGCCCAGTTCCTGTCGTGATAAGCGACCGGACTATCAAAGGTTCTGAAATCAGTAGTGGATACTCTACCGGCTTGGCCATCTACATAAGTATCAAATCCAAACTCTGTTCCTGCCAATCTGTAACCGGGACCCCAGTAACTGCGGCCATCGATTGAATAGATTTTATCATTGGCATACATGGCGAAATCAGCGGTGCTGCCGGCGGTATCCGACAATACAAACGATAAGTTGCCAGCTCCAGTGAAATTAAACAGGTTATAGAAGTCTGAACCCCTGAGACTATCCTGAGTCAGGATGGTCATGCCAACTACCTGGGATTCGATGACCCTCGTTTCAGAGGTATCAAACGTACTCAGGCTGTCAAACAGCACATCCGCCTGAGCGATACTAGCAGCCGCCAAGACAGAAGCAACCGTTACAGTTTTAATCATGTTCATAACTTAATCTTTCTCAACATCAACACGGCCAACTTTTTGAATAACAAAAAACCAGCCCGATATCATAACATTCGAAGAGCTGACTTCGACGTTATAGAACGTCTCCGTAAGACATCTTCCCGACACCGTCGTTACTATCGCAGGAAATGAAGGATAAAGCAAGGGCTTTTTGAAAATTTTTCATTCTTTTTTCCGATTTTTTGGGAGCAGGGACGTTGAAAAAGAGGCTTGATAATTAGTAACAACCTATGAGAAAGAAGGTTATTGATATTATAAACGTTGGGGCGAGCGGGATAATTTTACTCGAAAAAACTATCGCAGTGTTGACAAAACGTCCTTTTTTGAGAATTCTAATGGCATGGCTAAATCGGCATTGGGCAGAGGGTTTGGAGCTTTGATGGGTGGCGGTAAATCCCGGGAAGCGGCGAGTAGCGCGAAGGCTACGGGCGCCGGTAAAACGGCGTCTGCGGAAACTCCTGAAAAAAAGAGTTCGCCTCAAACCACTCAGGAGTTCGCCGCGGAGGAGTCACGCGTCCTGATGATTCCTGTGAACCGGGTCTATTCCAATGCTCGGCTCCAACCGAGAAAATATTTTGAAACCTCCTCATTGGATGAGCTGGCTCAATCTATCCGGGAGCAGGGGATACTGCAGCCTTTGATTGTCCGGCAGGTAGGTGAGGGCTATGAGCTGATTGCAGGAGAGCGCCGTCTGCGTGCGGGCAAACTGGCCGGACTCAAAGAGGTCCCTGCTGTTATCCGCAAGGCTGATGACCGCACTGTGCTGGAGCTCATGCTGGTGGAGAATCTTCAGCGTGAAGATTTGAATCCCATTGATGAGGCTCGCGGATTTGAGCAGCTGATTCAGGAATTCGAATTGACTCAGGAATCGGCGGCTTCCCGCGTGGGCAAGGGCCGAGTCGTTGTGGCGAATGCTTTGCGTTTACTCAAGCTGCCTCAATCGGTGCAGCTCATGGTGGCGGATGGGCGCCTGAGCGTGGGACATGCCAAGGCGATTCTCTCGCTGGAGCTTTTTGAGGATATGCAGATATTGGCCGAGAGGGTGATTGCCGGCAAACTCAGCGTTCGTGAAACCGAAGCCCTGGTGGCTCGTAAACTGAGCAAGGATGATCCGGCTAAGAAAAAACAGGCGCTGCCGTTAAATGTCCACCTGAAAAAAATCGAAGAAAAGCTCAGAGAGGCTTTCGGAACGCAGGTGAAAGTCAAATCCGGCGACGGCGGCAAGGGGAGCCTGGAAATTCAGTTCTACAGCAAGGATGATCTGAATCGTCTCCTTGATTTATTTTCCGTCCAGATAGATTGAGGCTTAAGGCTCTTACGAGAGAGCTCATTCAGGAGAGTTATCGCTTCGGATAATTGACTCTGCCGTCAGTTCAGGAATCCCGCCTTTTAATTGCCGTCGCCAGCAGTGTCTGAAAGTAGGGTGGGTTTTCTTCTCGGGAGGCGATTGAGATATCGATATTTTCAAAGCCTGCCTGCTCCAGGAGCAGATGAATTTCCCCTTCTGAAAAACCGAGCCTTGTATCTCCGTAAACCTCGTGTGCCTCGGAAAAGTGATGCTTCAAAAGGTCCAGTATAAATATTTTTCCTCCGGGAACCAGAATTCGGATGGCAGCTGAAATGGCCAGCTCCGGTTTTTCCAGATGGTGAAGGACCTGGCTCAGAATGGCGACATCCACACTGGCTGGGGCGATAGGCGGCTCCTGAATATCGCCCAGGCGAAATTCGATATTTTTTATCTTAGCTTTTTTGGCCTGATTTTCCCCGAAGCGGATGATTTCGGGCGAGCTGTCGACGGCGATAACCTGTTTGGCGCTTTGGGTAAAGAGTTCGCTCATGAGACCCTCGCCGGAACCCAGGTCGGCGATCACCAGAGGAGGAAGCATTTTGAGAAGCAGTTGACCGAAAGCCTGCCAGGAGCGGCCCGGACCATACTTGAGGTCAAAGCGTCCGGCAACCTGATTGAAAAAAAGCCGGGAGCGCTCCTTGCGCAGAGCGAGCACACGTTTGAGATTGGCCTGATCGCTTGAATAATCCGGTAGTTGCCGGGCTCCTTCCAAAGCGGAGCGGATGAGGCCCGAATGTGAAAGCTCTTCCAGAGGCGAGAGCTTATAGAAAATGCTTCTTCCCTTGCGGTGGGAATAGACGAGCTCACTCTCCTGCAAGACTCCCAGATGGGTTGAGATTCTTGATTGCCCCATCCGCGTGATGGCCTGAAGCTCCCGAACCGAAAGCACTTCTTTTTCAAGAAGGCAGAGAATCCGCAGACGGGTGGGGTCTGCCAGGGTTCTGAGGTACTTTAAAACTTCAGCCATCTTCTTAGGACTTCAGGAGGAGAAATAAAAAAACGACCTGCATGCAGGTCGTTTGTAAATTACTTAATCAACTTTCGATTAGGGTTGGTCATATGCCGGCAAACGACGGTCATCGCTGGATCCAGGATCCAAAGCCAACGGGCTGTACATCGTTGCATAACCGGCATCATTGCCGTAAGCATCTTTACCCGGGAAAATAGGCAACTTGGGAGCAGCTGCAGCGAGTACCTGTTCGGCATAGTTGGGTGCAGCAACAGAAACTTCGCGAGAGATGCTCTCGACATAGGCCGGAGCGGCCTGCATCGCAGCTTTAGCGATCTTCACAGCCTGCTTCTTGGAGAGGCTTGCCGCAGTGGAAGCAGCCAAGGGGGCCATGTCAGGATTTTCCTTTGAGATGGCGACCACGGTCTGCACGAGTGCGCCCGCCTTGTGTGACTTGGTTGCGCGAACCACTTGAATCACGACATCTTTCCGATCAGCAGCGGTTGCCTTGGTGACCAATTCGCTGGCAACTGTGCCTACCTTCGCAAGCTTGGCACCGCTGATGGTGTTCTCAATCGCACTCAACTGCTCGGTTGTAAGCGCGTTTGCAGAGACCGAAGCCGCAATCAGAACCGCGGCTATAAGCATCATCATCTTTTTCATAAACAAAACTTTCATTCTAACTCATCAATAACCCATCGGGACGGGAGATAAGATACCCACATGAATCCACACGGGATCCTCCCAACCCCAACACCACAGGAATTCTAGCACAAGTATCATTCTTGTAAAGCCCCAAAGCCGAAAAAAATCTAATTTTTATCGTAAAAAAGCACGCGAGAATGAAACTTAAATTTATAACCTGTTCAAAATCAAGGTGATACGAATTCGATATCAATATCGAAAATTACGAAATAAATTGAAAAAACTTTGAAAAATTGCCGAGGTGAGCCCCAGGAGGTTAGAAAAGTTTTTCCTCGGGCAGCATTTTGAAGCGGAGACCTGCTTTATCTTTCTCCGAGAGAAGAGGCGAGTCTACTTTCCATTCAGCACCGATATCCGGGTCGTTCCAGAGCAGCGTGACTTCGCCTTTGGGATGATAGAGTTCGGTGCACTTATAGTGAAAGAGTGCGCTCGGGCTCAAGACGGCAAAGCCGTGAGCAAAACCCGGCGGAACAAAGAGCTGGCGCTTACTTTCTCCATCCAGTTCCAGAGAAAACCACTTGCCGAATGTGCTTCGGTTTCGCCTTAAATCGACGACTACATCTTGCACGCATCCCTCCAGCACCGAGATGAGCTTACCTTGCGGTGGAGTTTGATAGTGGAGACCGCGCAGAGTTCCCTGACGGCTCAGAGAGAGATTATCCTGTACGAAGTCAAACGGGATGCCGGCCTGACGGTAGCGCTCCCGGTTCCAGGTTTCTACGAAATACCCTCGTTTATCTCCAAAGATTTTAGGTTCGAGAATGAGGAGTCCTTCAAATCCAGTTTCAATGATATTCATGGCGATCTATTCAACTTATTTATTTTTGTTTTTCGCAGACCAGTACCAGTGCTTCACCGCAGAGGGGATCCTCCCGGAGTTGTTTCAGGGCTTTCTGCCTGAGAGCCTCCACTTCGGATTGAGGTTGAGCGGGAAGCGACTGCGGCAATTGCCCTGCAAAGGATGTAAAGAGAGCGAATTTAATCCCAATCTCGGCCAGAGCCATGCTTCTGCGCAGAGAACCCGGGGAGTAAATCTGCCGATGCTGAGGAATAGAGAGAGGCAGCCAGCGGGTTCCATAAAGTTCGTAGCCCAGTGAGTGAGAATTCCAGGCGATGATGACGAGTCTGCCCGAGGGCTTGAGAATTCTCCAGGCGTTCCTGAGCAGTGCAATGGGGTCGTGACTTTGCTCCAGGGCCCAGCGTATCACCACGGCGTCGAAGCTCTCCGGGAGAAAGGAGTTCCAGTCGGGCTCACCCGATTTCAGTTTCAACCCTTTATTTTGCCATTCTTGAAGTGCCTTGGAAGAGAGGTGCCATGCTTCGGCATTCCATCCCAGTTCGGTCGCTTTCATTATCCGGGAAGGGTCGCCGGCTCCCAGCTCCAATAAATTACCCGGCGTCTCGGGGAGATAAAGTCTTTCCCAGAGCTCACGGTCTTTCGAATCTGATTGAGAGCCGCTGTCGAAGGTTTCACGGAGTTTTTCCCAGAGAGAAGCCAAAGCAGGTGCCGGAGCCATATCGGTGAAGAGGGGGGCCTCAGAGTTTACGCCGGCCGTTGCGGGTTCTCTTTGAATATGGCCGCAGAGCTTGCGCGAACATCTTTGCCATGAAAGCAGCTCCTCCGGATGGAAGGGCTGCAAGGCGTATCCGCAGACAGAGCATTTGTGGGCAGGAGTGTTATCTTTTTTCACGTTGCCTGTAAGCTTCTGCCAGGAGAGTGATAGGGTGAGCGACCCGGATGGAGAGTTTTCGCTCTTTCATGCCGTTGATCAACTGGAGCATGCAACCCGAATTACCGTTGGCGACGATTTCCGCTCCGGTCTTGAGGATATTGGCGATCTTTCTATCCAGTAATTTATTGGCCATTACCGGCTGGGTAATATTATAAATACCTGCGCTGCCGCAGCACCAGTCGCTTTCGGGCAGCTCAATCAATTCCAGATTCGGAATGGAGTGCAGGATGGAACGAGGCTGCCGGGTCACTTTCTGTCCATGAGCCAGGTGGCAACTTTCATGGTAGGTGACTTTGACTTTCCGGGCATGAGGGTTCGCGGCGGGCGGTTCAAACCCGATTTCTTCGAGCCATTCATGAATATCTTTTACTTTGGAATCCCAGAGTTTGGCTCTGGGGCCCAAGACCGGGTCCTCTTTAAGAAAAGCGTGGTAATGCTTCATGTGGGAGCCGCAGCCGCCGGCATTACTGATGATGGCATCAAACTTTTCGGGAGGGAATTGCTCGAGCTGTTTTATGGCCAGCTGGCGCGCGAGCTCGGTTTCGCCATTATGGGCATGGAGTGAACCGCAGCAGTACTGGTGTTTGGGCGAATAGACTTCGCAGCCGTTCCAGGAGAGAACTTCCACGCAATCGCGGTTGATCTGGCTGAAGATGAGGTCCTGAGCGCAGCCGGTCAGGAAAGCGACCCGATAGCGAGCACTTCTGCCTTCTTTGGGAGGCGTAGTTGTGCGAATCATCCGGGAAGAAAACTTTTGGGGAATCTTCGGGGTCATGGCTTCCAGCTCCTGGAGGCGTTTGGGCATGAGTTTCATGACGCCGCTGGAGCGAATCAGCCATTGGATGCCGAGCCTCTGATATAAGCGTATGAACCAGCCCAGGATAAGGAGGCGCCTCAGGTCCATGAAAAGCCAATGGACGGTGGTTTTGCGGATGACGTTGCGCAGGGGATTATTGAGCAGGCCTGATTTCTCAGTTTCCGCACGGGCATGTTCAAAAATCGTTGCGTAATCCACACCTGCGGGGCAGGCGCTCGTGCAGGCCAGGCATCCGAGGCAGAAATAGATTTCCTCAGCGAAGGCTTTGGTCATCGGAGTTTTCCCATCGGCAATGGCACGGGCCAATGCTACACGTCCCCGGGGGCTATGCCGCTCACGTTTAGTTTCTGAAAAAGTGGGGCAAACCGAAAGACACAATCCACAATGCATACATTGTTGGAGAGTCGAATACTCCAAACCGGCCCAGCGAGGTTTATTGTTCAATGCTTCTGCCATAGAACGCAATTTACATTTGCAGGAGCCAGCCTAGCGATTCAAAAAGGAGAAGAGAAGTCAATTCTGGTTACGGTCAGAGTTTAAAAACAAAAAACCGGAGCAAAGCCCCGGTTCTTGCTGCCTCTTTAGGAGGCTAAACACAAACTAAAAATTAGTAGTTTCCGCTGTAACGATCGCTACGGTCACCACGGCCACCGCCGCTGCGACCACCGCGCTGAGGACGGTCACCACGGGGAGGGCGTGATGCGCCTTCCTCGCGAGGACGAGCTTCACTTACCACCACACGGCGTCCGCCGACTTCCTGTCCGTTTAAGGTAGAAATAGCGGTACGAGCTTCCTCGTCGTTATCCATCTCTACGAAACCGAATCCTTTGGAACGGCCGGTGTGACGATCTGTAATAACAGCAGCTGAGGTTACGGAACCGAACTGCTGAAATGCTTCCTGCAGATCATCTTCGGTAGTGTTGAAGGCAATATTGCCTACATATATCTTCATTTAATAGAACTAAACTTCGCACTGGAAACGTAAACTATCGAAAGCAAACCTCCATTGCGAACTACCAAGCATGCCCCGATCATAACAAAAGATAGAAGTGCTTCGGGCACTTGCCATCTGGCAAGAGAATGGCAGGAATGAAAAAAATGTCAAGCCCTGCGACAAAATAATTTTCTTTTTTTTTCCCCTCTTTCAATGGGGGGCCTTTTGAACGGTTATTGGGCCGTTTGTACACCACCCAGGAACATGTCTGCAATCATCTCTGCACGCTTGCGAGATATGGGCGGTTCTTTCCTGACTAACTGCTTGTTAGTGATGTGGGTAATAGTTCCCAGAAGCGTCTCCGCAATATCGTGAGCATCAAACTTGCTCTTGAAATTGCCGGACTGAATCTCCCTGGCAAAGTATTCTTCCAGTATCAGAGGCAGCTTTAGAGCTTCCTGCAGGCATTTATCCCTGTAGGGAATTTCTTTTTCCGCAGCAGAGAAAGAGTACTGGATCAGCCGAACGAGCGAGCCTCTTTCCTGTGCCTGCCTGGAAGAGGTCAGGATAAGGTTCATCAGGACGTCTCGCACAGAGCCGCCGGTGGAAACCGTCTGTTTAAACAGAAGGTGGAAGTCCCTCAGTGCCTCCTCGATCAATGCCGAGAACAAGTCCGCCTTACTATCAAAATAGTAGTAAAGGGTTGGCTTGGTGAAGTCAGCCTCATCCACAATATCCTGAATGGAAGTTGCGGAGTAGCCTGTGTTGGAAAAGTGCTTGAGAGCAGCCTGCAACAGTGTTGCTTTGGTCCTGACACTTTTCTTCATCTTGGGTCCCGTCTCTTTTTGGGTGACCTTCTTTTGTTTAGCGCTCTTTGTCATAGCACAACTATTCTCCTCCTGTTTTGGGTCGCTTTCCGTCAGCGGAAGAAACCTCAAACAGATTCATTAATGCCAGTATGGCAAAAATAAAAACCTAAAGCAAACCTTTTTTATTGTCAATTCAAGTTTTAAACCGGGTGTAAATATGCGGCTTTTTTTGACAACACGCCCGAAGTTGATCGCAGGGGTAAATCCTGCTTTTATTCGTAATCTACAACGATATTGTATTTTTCAAGAGTCCCGCCTTCTCTATAACGGAGAGTAGCGAGATTGATATTATAGGTGACCAGGGCACGAATTTCGGCCAGGCGGTTTTGAAAAACTGTGGTCTGAAGCTGGAGAACTTCAAAAGAGGTTGCCTTGCCGTGGTCGAGGCGGATTTTACCAGCTTCCCAAGCCTGTTCGGCATACTTGCGGGCATCCCGGGTGGAGACGATCGCTTCCAGACTGCTGTTGACGCTGTTAATGGCGTTGTCGATTTCGACCATGACATTCTGCTCTTTTTGCTTAAGAGAGAGAATGCTCTGTTCCCGTTCAGCTTTACGGGTTTTATAGGTATTGCGAGCCGAGATATTGCCCAGGGGCATCGAGAGCTGACCTCCAACGGTGTATCTCGGGTAGGTTCCCTGAGCCGTCTGGGTCAGAGAACGGGCACCGTTATTGAGGCTTGCGCCCGAGTGGCCATAGGAGCCGAGCAGGTCCAACTGCGGGAAAAGCTGATTATAGCTGTATTTGACGTAGATATCCCTGTTTTCCAGGTCTTTTTTCATCTGGAGCAGGTCTGGGCGCATCGTCATTCCCTTGAACCAGCTCTCGGCGCGGCTGGGCAGAGTCGGGGTGGAAATGAGTTCATCGGTGAGTTGGAAATCCGTATCCTGCCAGAGGGTGAAGTTATCGCTCAAGAGCGAGCGCAGCGTGTTGGCAGAAGTCATATAGGCCTGGCGAATGGCGATCAGGGAGGATTTTGCCGAAGAGACGCGCGACTCGGCATCCTTCGTATCCAGATCAATCAGGCTTCCCAGTTCCACTTTCTTGCGGGTTTCTTCCAGAAACTCCTGTGCCTGTGCCAGGTTTTGCTCTGCGGCGATAATATCTTCCCGGGCTCCGATCAGGGAATAGTAGGCATTCTCGATGCTGTAAATCGTGGTCATCAGGCTGAACTCATAGGTCATCTGAGAGACTTCCATGTTCTTTTTGGCGACTTTGATGCCCATGCGGGTTCCGTCGATCCAGAAGTTTTTCAGGAGCGGCTGGCGCAGATTGATGGCGCCGTTGGCATTGAACTGATCGTTGTTGCCCATGTTGTACATGCCTGAAGAAAATCCGCTGCGATTGTAGCTGCCCGACAAACTGACCGTACCGCCCGAGGGAGAAAGCATGGAAAGAGAGCTCATTAAAGAGTCGCTATAGATATCCCGGTCCAGGTTGATGACGGTTGTGCCCGGGTCGAGCGAGCTCGGATTTTTGGAGAACCCGTAGGTATAGGAGGTGTTGAGAACCGGGTCATAGCCCGCATAGGCCATGGAGTAGTTGTACTCGGAAATTTGTGGGGCAAACCTGTTGATTTTGATATCCAGATTGTGCTCGAGACCGATCTGGACGCAGTCGGCCAGGCTCAGCGCCTTGAGGTTGCTCTCTATCTGGGTTTCCAGAGCTGGCTCAGGAGAAGAAGAAGGAAGAGCGGACTCTTCCTGAGCAAAAACGAACATTTGAGCAGACACTGAAAGAACTGCCACTGATACTAAAATTCTATTCATATACCTTCAGAAACCATTGGCATTTTGGTTTGAGTTTTCGCACAAACAGCTAAACGCTCCACGCTCTGGAATGCCTGCCAAAGCCCGAGCAAATATAATAGACCCGCTAACCTGTCGTTTCGCGCATTGTCCGAGTGAGATACCACCCATTTAGAGTGGATCAACATCCGTAGCGCACAGAGATTACTCCCAATCCGTAGGGATTTCAACACCGATAGCAGAGAGAAGTTTCAAATTTTTGTCTTACTCGGAAGACTTTTCAAAAATGAGAATCTGTTCTGCACCAATGAAAACCGTCCTGAGTTTGCTGGCGGAGTTGTTTTTCCCGGGGTTGATTTCCAGGGCGCGGATGAATTGGTCGCCCAGAAAACCGGTTTTTAAAAGCGTTTCCTGCTGGGCCCCCAGGTAAAAGGTCTCCAGGATGGTTGCCGGGAAGCTGTTTTCTGCCGCCCCATGCGAAAAAGAGACAGACTCGGGACGAAAACCGATCCGCACCTCTGTCCCCTTACTCCAGGGCCGAGGGCTGGCGACCTCCCAGAGATATTCTCCGCTCCGGACACAAACCCGCCGTCCGTTGCCGGGCTCCTCCACGACACCATTGATCCAATTAATCTCGCCCATGAAATCGGCTGTAAAGGGGCTGTTCGGTTTGCAGTACAGCTCGCCGGGTGTGCCGATTTGTTCGATTCTGCCCTGATTCAGAATCGCGATATGATCTGCCATGCTCAGGGCCTCGGATTGATCATGGGTGACGTAAAAAGTTGTGATTCGGGTCTGGGCGTGAATCCGGCGGATTTCGTTGCGCATGGAGAGGCGCAGCCGGGCATCGAGGTTGGAAAGCGGTTCATCCAAAAGGAGAACATCCGGACGGATAACGATCGCCCGGGCCAATGCTACCCGCTGCTGCTGACCGCCGGAGAGCTGGTTGACAGGACGGCTTGCATACTCGCTCATTTTGACGATTTGCAGCGCCTCGCGGACTCTTGCCTCTTTCTCCTCAGCTTTGATTTTCCGTACGTCCAACCCGTAAGCGACGTTGCCTTCCACGGTCATATGCGGCCAGAGGGCGTAGTTTTGGAAGACCATGCCGCAGTTTCTACGCTCGGGCGCCACGGCGTTCATCGGATGATCGCCAAAATAGATTTGCCCCGCATCGGGTTGATAAAAACCGGCCAGGAGCCTCAGGAGCGTTGTCTTGCCGCAGCCGCTGGGACCCAGCAGAAAAAAAAGCTCCCCATCGGCAACTTCCAGCGAAACGTCGTTGACCGCTGCGGTTTTGCCGAAGAGTTTACTGACCTGATTGAGTCGAACCCTCATATCGCGTTTGTGACTTATGAGTTAACCTTGCCAGAGTCTCATCCAAACTGAGAGGCCGGAGCGAGCAATTCCGCCGTTACTATGTCCGGCTGAAACCATCTTTGCAGGGCATCGTGTGGCAATCAACTCACTTTCGGGGGTGATCATACACGAAAGGGGAGATTTCTCAAAACAAAATAGGGTCTATTTTACGTGAAACTTTTTCTTTTGCGCGGTTTCTAATTCCTGAAAGGGATACCGCAAGGGATATCCGGTGTTAAGGAATATAATATGGAAACAAATATCAAAAATGGGACAGCGAACAATAATAATGGTTCCAACAAGATTTGCCGCTGTCTTCACTCGTATCTGGCGATGTTTTTTCTGCCTGTGGCGATTCTCTTTGCCATTACGGGGGCTCTTTATGTGTTTGGAATCAAAGGGGATCTGAATACAAAATCTTACGAGATCAAGCTGGATGAACCGTTGCCCCGGCCTCTGGCTCAGAACATCGAAGCCCAGGAAGCGGTCATGGTGAAATTTGCAAAGGAAACCGGGATAGAGGTTCCCGAGGGGAAGGCACAAAAAGGCAAAATGGGGCTCACTCTGGGTAGCGCGACGGGCTACCATCTGGTATTTATTCCGGATAGTGAAAAGAATACGGCAACTCTCCAGGTGAACAATCCGAATCTGTACTACAAAACGGTGATGCTGCACAAGGCCAAGTGCGGCGTGGCGTTCAAGGTTCTTGGCGTCGGCTTGGGAGTCGTGCTGATCGTACTCTATATCACGGGAGTTTGCCTCGTCCTGGGGAAACGGGGTCTCCGCTGTAAACTGCTTTTGACTGGTTTGTGCGGTTTCATCGTCATGTTGATTGCCGGGTATTTCAGCCTGTAAAGGGCCAAACGGTTGCATCTGCCACAGAATTGAAAAAACCACACCCCCTGTAGAAAGCGGGTGTGGTTTTGACTTAATGTATCTTGCAATAACTTACTCTCTTCCGGCGGCATGCAGGAAGGGGAGCAAATTCTTCGTCAGTTTCTCGAAAGCTTCCAGGGTTACCTGCTGGGCGCCATCGGACCAGGCACGTGTCGGATCCGGATGTACCTCAATGAGGAGACCATCAGCTCCCATGGCGACGGCTCCGAAGCAGAGAGTCTCGACCAGGTTGGCGTTGCCGCATCCCTGAGAGGGATCGATCACGATCGGGCAATGAGTCTCCTGCCGGAGGATCGGGATTGTCATCAGGTCCAGGGTATTGCGGGTATAATTTTCAAAGGTGCGAATGCCGCGCTCACAGAAAATGAGGTTCGGGTTGCCGCTGGAGAGGATATACTCGCCGGCCAGGAGCCACTCTTCGATCAGCATGGAGGGACCGCGCTTGAGCAGAATCGGCTTACCGGTATGGGCTGCGGCGATCAGGAGCTGGAAGTTCTGAGCGTTGCGGGCGCCTATCTGGATTATATCGGCATATTCGGCGACCATTTCCGCATGTTCCTCGGAGAGGCATTCGGTCACGATCGCTAGCCCGGTGGCTTCGCGTGCCTTGGCCAGGAGTTTCAACCCTTTTTCTCCCAAGCCTTGAAATTCGTAAGGTGAGGTGCGCGGTTTAAAGGCGCCGCCCCTCAAGATGGTTGCGCCGCAGGATTTGACTTTCTCGGCGACCGTCATCAATTGCTTTTCATTTTCGACAGAGCAAGGGCCGGCCATCAACTGCACCTTCCGCCCGCCGATCTGGACATGGTCATTGATTTTGACGGTCGATTTTTCTTTTTGGCCTTCTTTGCTGACGAGTTTATAGCGTTTCTGGATGCGTGTGACACTTTCCACCTGACTCCAGGAAGCCAGTGTTTCCAGACTCTGGTGTGCCTGAGCATCACCGATGGCGCCGATGACGACTCGGCTGACGCCCCGCATCACATGGGGCGTATAGCCGCGAGCTTCAATTTCGTGCAGTACTCGAGTTTCTTCTGCTTCGGTAATACCGGGTTTCAGAACGATGATCATAATATTTGTCTCAAAAACGGCTCTGGTGGGCCGCTCAATTCCTCCCCTATTATATACTCACGCCTCTTGCCAAGGAAATAAAAATCGGGCACAATGCTGGACCTTATGTATAAGGTTGGCATTGGTTACGATGTTCACCAACTGGTGGAAGGCGGCAAGCTCTTCCTGGGCGGTGTAGAAATCGCCCACACTCATGGGCTGTCGGGGCACTCTGACGCGGATGTTCTCATTCACGCGATCAGCGATGCTTTGCTGGGCGCGATGGGTGAGGTTGATATCGGGCATTTTTTTCCGAATACGGATTCGCGCTGGAAGGGAGTTCGCAGCACCGTGTTTTTGCAGGAAATCTCCCGGTTGCTCGCTTTGCGCGGGGGCCGTATCGTGAATATCGACAGCACCTTGATCGCCGAAGCACCCAAGATCGCTCCCCATATTAAGGCGATGAAACAGCAAATGGCCGTCGCACTCAATATCAATTCTCAAGTGGTCGGCGTTAAGGCTACGACCAACGAAATGATGGGTTTTATAGGCCGCAAGGAGGGTATCGCCGCTATGGCGGTCGCCTCCGTCACTTTCCCGGATAAACCTGCTTATGGCCAAGGCTGAAATCGGTTGGAAAAAACGCGATGAGGAAGGCCGGAAAGTCCAGGTCTATGCTCAACATGTAGGGGATCGCTGGCTCTTTTACTGGCGGCCCGCACGCTTTGATCAATGGGAGGCGCTTGAAAAGCCGCCCCTGGAGGATTGGCTGGAGCTCCTGAACGGTATTGAAAGAGCTGCCAACCGCCGTCGTTTCCCTGAAAAAGAGGCCGAACGGGTCCGCAGACGTATTCTGGAGCTTTTCCCCGAGGCGGAAATTCCCGGTTGGAAGCGTTAGGCTCCCGGTTCTGACCCCGATAAATTCAATTTAAAAAAATACACCCGGCAATGGATTCATTGTCGGGTGTATTGCGTTAGAGAGGGTGCTCTCCTATCCCTGCAAACTTTCCTCCTGAGGCGTCTCGCGATAGCGTGAGGCGATGAAGATGAAGAGGGCTGTCGCGCAAATCATCGTGACGACAAAGAAGAGGTAATACTCCACCGGGCCCAGACGGCTCTGGCCGGTCTTGCTGTCATCGATCAGGAAGTTGACGAAAGAGGCAAAGAGATTGCCGCCGGTAACGCTGAGGTAAAAGGTCGCCATGATGAGCGATTTGAGCCGCTTGGGCGCCTGCGCATAGGAGAACTCCAGGCAGGTAATGGAGACCATGATCTCGGCAGCCGTCAGGATGATATAAGCCAGGAACTGCCACCAGACGGTGGGAGTATGGCCCTTGACGATCCATGATTCGATGAGGGCGATCATGAGGAACGAGATGGCGGTGAGGAACATGCCGATGCCAATTTTGCGCAGTGCCGTCAGCCGATAGAATTTATTGATCAGCGGATAAATTCCGTAGTTGAAAAGCGGAATAAAGAGCAAAATGAGGAACGGGTTAAAAATATGCGTTTGAGAGGCCAGGAGCTTGAAATCTCCG
Organism: uncultured Verrucomicrobiota bacterium; assembly: GCA_964609795.1. GTDB lineage: Bacteria > Verrucomicrobiota > Verrucomicrobiia > Limisphaerales > UBA1412 > UBA1412. The sequence continues at coordinate 14,268 of CAZSTC010000022.1, read as the reverse complement.
GGAATAATCGTGTAGCCGAAAAGGCTCAGCCCGAAGCCCGGGAAAGAGAGGTCCATTTTCTCTGCCTGCAGAATCCATGCGGAGGATGATTGATCGTAGAGCGCCCAGAACATCAGGATGGGGATATAGATAATAAGGAGATTGCGGATAATTTTTATGTTTGCCAGGGAAAAGGTTTCCTTGAAAGAACTGACTCCGTTGGGTGGAATGTGGGCGAATTTGTGGCGGCCCATCCAGAAGATCGCCGTGGCGATAATCATGAAGAGGCCCGGCACGCCGAAGGCGACTCTGGGGCTGTATTTATCCATGAGCCAGGGCGTGAGCGACATGGAGAGGAGCGAGCCGACATTGATCGAAAAATAAAACCATCCGAAAACTTTAGAAAGGAGGTGGGCGTTTTTGGCGCCGAACTGGTCCCCCACATTGGAGGAGACGCACGGTTTGATGCCCCCGGAGCCAATCGCGATCAGCGTCAGGCCGATTGCCAGCCCCAGACGGGTCTGGTCGAAAGCCAGCGCCGCGCAGCCTAACGTGTAGACAATGGAGAGACTTAAAATCGTTTTGTATTTGCCCAGGAACATATCCGAGAGAATCGCTCCCAGGAAAGGGGTGAAATAGATCGCCGACATGAAGAGATGATACCAGCCTTTGGCCTCCTCCTTGTTCATGCAGTCGAGCTCTCCCTGAGAGTTCATGAGGTACTGAGTCATGAAGATGATGAGAATGCCTCTCATGCCGTAGAAGCAAAAACGCTCGGCCGCTTCATTGCCAATAATATAGGGGACGCCCGGGGGCATCTTGTCCGTAACGACGGGTGTGGTTCTATATTTACTCATAATTAAAAATCAAATAGGTTTAAAAGGGTTCGTCTTCATCGGCCTCTTCCGTGTGAAGGAAGCTCTTTGTTCCCGATTGCCGGAGGCCCCCATAAGGGGTGAAAGTATCGGCATGAGTCTCGATTTCAAAGAGCTCGGGGCTCAGCTCCTGGATGAAGCGCGAGGGCAACTGCCGCTCGAAGTTGCCGCCCAGCGAGCGCCGCCGCGGATAGATCAGGTAGAGATGCTTGCGGGCCCGGGTGAGGGCGACGTAGAAGAGGCGGCGTTCTTCCTCCAGGTTTTCGCTCTTCTCCATGCTGCGGAAGGTGGGGAACATCCCCTCGCAGAGCATCATGACGAAAACCGCGTCGTATTCCAGCCCCTTGGCCTGGTGGATGCTCGAGAGAGTGAGCCTGTCGGCATATTCATCCTCCGTGCCGTCCTGCTCGCCGTCCATATTCGTCTGGAGTGCCATTTCGCTGAGGAAATCTTCCAGCCCCTCGAATTGCTGGCTGTAGATCTTGAGTTGCTCGACTTCGTCCAGGCGAGTCTGGGCGTTTTCATACTCGGCCATCATCCAATCTTCGGCAAAGCCCTTGAGCAGCTCATCAATCATCTCCGGCAGACTCATAGAGGCGAAGACCGGGTCGACCTTTTTCAGGGTCCGGCAAAAAATATGCCAGAGCTCGCGGGCCTTGGCCGGGATTTTCGGGGTGACCCGCTCCAGACCGGCGCTGAGGCTCTCGGGCCATTGTCTTCCGGCAAATGCGCTCCAGAGTTTGTCGGCCGACTTGGCTCCCACAGACGGGAGTTTCCTGATGATCCGTTTGAAGGCGACCTCATCGCAGGGACTGTAGGTCAGGCGCAGTATGGAGGCGATATCCTTGATATGCGCCTGCTCGAAGAAGCGGATGCCGCTGCTGATTCTGAAAGGGATGCCGCTTTTGCGCAGCTCCATTTGAAGTTCCATCGCGTGGTGATGCGCCCGGTAGAGAACACCCATCTCCCGCAGCGGGATTCCCTCCAGGTTCAACCGCTGAACCTCCTGAGCGATCCACTCGGCCTGCCGATAGCCATCGCCGCAGGTGATTAAAGTCGGTTTCTGGATCGATTCGCTGACGGCCTGGAGGTTTTTGGGGAATTGTTTTTCGTTGTACGAAATGCTTTCGTTAGCGACTTTCAGGATCGGGTCGGTGCTCCGATAATTAGTCTCAATGGTATAGGTCTGGGCTTTGGGGTGCCGCTGTGTGAATTCGAGGATATTCTGGAAGCAGGCGCCTCGCCAGGAGTAGATGCTCTGGGCGTCATCACCGACGACCATGAGACCCTGGCTCCGGGCTGCGAGCAGCTCGAGGAATTCATTCTGAGTGTGGTTCGTATCCTGGTATTCATCGACGAGGATATAGCTGAAGCGCTTCTGGTAATACTCCAGAATATCCGGATGCTCTTTAAAGAGCCGGAGCGGCAGGCAGAGCAGGTCATCGAAATCCATCTTGTTCTGCTCGAGTTTTCGCCGGGTGTAGGCCCGGTAGACTTCCTCAATCTGCTCGGTTTTTTCCCAGAAGGTCGAGTGGCGCTTCTCGATGACCTCTTCCAGGCTCATCGAGAGATTCAGAGCCTCGCTGAACATCTCCAGGAGCACATCGGGCTTGGGGAAGACTTTGCCCTTGGTCTCGATATTGGCCTCGCGCAGGCAGGCCGAGACCAGTTCTTTGGCATCGGAGCGGTCCAGAATGAGGAAATTGCGCCCGTAGCCCAGCAGCTCGGCATGAGGCTGGAGAATCCGGCGTCCGAACGAGTGGAAAGTGCCTCCCTGCAATTCATCGGCGGAGATGCCCGAGAGCTCATAGACGCGGTGCATCATCTCCCGGGCGGCCTTGTTGGTAAAAGTGAGAAGGAGAATGGAATCCGGCGGCACCCCTTTTTCCAGAAGCCAGGCGACGCGGTGAATCAGGATGCGCGTCTTGCCTGAGCCCGGGCCGGCAATCACCAGCGCTACGGGAGCGGTCGTGGATACGGCGGCATACTGCTGCGGATTGAGAATCTCTTCGTAAGCGATGCGCGTTTTACCTCTGGAAGCAGAGCCTGATGAAGAAAAATCCTGCATGTTGAGAGAGGTAAACAACGCTCCTAGTCGAATAATTTTCCCAGATAGGTATTGAGCTCGTCGGAAATTTTCCCGTTGCTGGCAGCCAGTTTATACGATTCAAATTCGCCGTGCGGGATGGGGACATGGTGGAAATTACCCCCGGCTCGCTCGAGGATGAAGCCCCCGGCGGCGATATCCCAGAGCCGTACGCCGGACTCCATATAGGCATCCAGTCGGCCGCAAGCCACGTAGGCCAGGTCCAGGGCCGCTGAACCCATGATGCGCACCTTGCGTACCTGGGAGGTCAGCTTCACCATCGCGTCCATGGAGGTATTGAGATTGGTTTGGAGCTTGGAAAACCCGACGGAGATCACCGTCTGGCTCAGCTTGGAGCGGTCGCTGACCCGTATTTCCTCGCCATTGAGGCGGGGTCTGTCGTGGGTCGTTGCGGTCCAGATCTCATTGCAGAAGGGATCATAAATAACGCCCAGGATTGTTTCGTAGCTTGAACCGTTTTGGCGCTGCAATGCTATGGAAACGCAGGCATGAGGAATATCAAAAGCGAAATTAACGGTCCCGTCGATCGGGTCGACCACCCAGCGGAAAGGGGAGGAGATTTTCTTATGGGAACCCTCTTCACCCAGCAGTTCGATATCCGGATAGGCTTCCAGAAGCCTCTTCTGGATTAGCTGCTGAGACTCTACATCAAGCTGGAGTTTGATATCGTGCTGCTTGACTTCATTGATTGTTTTGGGCCTGCGCCATTGAGAAAAGAACATCTGCCCGGCTTCCCGGGCCGTCTTTATGACGTGCTCCAAACATATTCCAAGTTCCATTGCATCCATAGACCGTCCGCATTATCCCCTCTAAAAGGGCGGCAGAAAAGGAAAAAGTGCGGCCGCAGAGAAACCGGAACCGGTTTTCCGCAACCGTCCTACAGAATCTTCTGCAGAAGCTTGCGGTGGGAGCTGGTGACCGGGATGGCGCCCAGTTCCTTTTCGGAGAAAAAGCGCAGGTTTTCACCCTGAGAGAATCCGCCATCGGTTTTACCCGGGTATACTTTGAGCGTAATCCGGTAACAGGTGATGTGGTGCTGCAGGCGGGCCAGCGGTTCCCGGGAAATAAAACTCAGACGGAGGGGATGGAATGCCTCCTGAGCTTTCGGGAGCGGCGTATTCTCCACCAGCGGCAGTTGCCAGAAACCGTGATTGCGCCCGGTGGCGGTGCGTTTCTGGAGTAAAATGTTCTTCCCGGCATCCCGGACCAGGAGAGCCGTATCTTCCCGCAAAACGAGAGCCGGCCGCGCCGGCGGTTGCGGGTATTGGCTCTGGCTCTGTTCCTTGTAGGCTTTGCAGTGAGGCGAGAGCGGACAGGTGAGGCAGAGCGGGTTAGTGGGTGTGCAGATCGTAGCGCCCATATCCATCATCGCCTGGTTGAAGGCCGAGCAGGACTGCGGATGCTCAATTTCTGCCGCTGCCCGGACCAGGCTTTCGCTGATCTGCCAGAGGAGGTCCTGCGGTTTGAGCTCCGAGGGTCGTTGGGTAAAAGAGAGGGTAAAGAGACGGCTGAGAAGCCGGATAACATTGCCGTCGACAATCGCGCGCGGGTGATTGTAGGCGATGCTGCAGACCGCTCCGGCAGTATAGGGTCCGACCCCGGGCAGCTCCAGCAGCTCTTCGTGCCGGGACGGGAAAACTCCCCCGTGAATTTCCATAACTTTGCGGGCCGCCTTGAGGAGGTTGCGCGCCCGGTTGTAATAGCCCAGACCTTCCCACATCAGGAGAACCTCTTCCTCGCAAGCCGCTGCCAGCGAAGCGACCCGGGGCCACTTCTCCATCCAGCGCTTCCAGTACGGGATCACCGTTGAGACCTGGGTTTGCTGGAGCATACTCTCGGAAATCCAGATCCCGTAGGCGTAATCGGATAGGGGAGTGCCTTCGGACCTGGGGTCGCGCCAGGGCATGGGACGTGCCTCGGGCTTGAACCACTCCAGCAGACTGCGGGCGATTTCCACGGCAGGAATCTGGAAGGTAAATTCAGCGGCGGCAGAAGAAACAGGCTGCATCTTCAACGCGCTCTTGCCGGTTTGCTTTTTCCTGCCGGGTTGCTCACCCATGGTCTAGCGCGGGCTCAGGGATTGAGCGATATCGAGAATGATCTGATCCAGGCCGGTTTCGGGCTTGAAGCCGGTGCGGGCCAGGAGCTTTTTGAGGCAAGGCTTGCGCCGCATCATATCCTGAAAGCCGGGCGCATACGCCTTATCGTACGGGATAAATTCAATTTCGGATTTTGAGCCGGTCAGCGCGATGACTTTGCGCGCCAGGTCCGCAATCGAGATTTCCGAATCGGTCCCGATATTGAACACTTCCCCGACTCCCAGAGGCGGCTCTCCCTCAGTTAGTTGTGTGAGCGCCTTGAGATTGTCCGAAATATGGCAGAAACAGCGGCTCTGGGTCCCGTCTCCGTAAACCGTCAGCGGTTTATTTTCCAGAGCGGCCTGGACGAACCGCGGCAGGACCATTCCGTAGCGGCCGGTCTGACGCGGGCCGACGATATTGAAAAGACGTGTAATGACAACGGGGGTGCCGTGCTCGCGCCAACTGGCCATCGCCATGAATTCATCCATGAGCTTGGAGCAGGCATAGCTCCAGCGGCTCAAATGCGGGTTGCCGATGCGCAGATCATCGGCTTCATCAAAGCTGTGGCTCGGGCTCTTGCCGTAAACCTCTGAAGTCGAGGCCAGAAGAAAGGTTTTCTTGTACTTGCAGGCGTGTTCCAGAATGCAGTCGGTCTCCTGAAGATTATTGCGGATGCTGTAGAGCGGTTTCTCGATAATGAGCTTAACTCCCACGGCCGCAGCCAGATGGAATATGACATCCGTCTGGGCCACCAGCTTTTCAAGATCCGGGCAACTCGAAACCCGCGAGACGATGAATGTAAAAGCCGGGTGCCCCAGAATCTTTGACAGGTTCTTCTCGCTGCCGGTCGACAGATCATCAATAACCGTGACCCGATGGCCTTTCTCGAGCAGATGCTCCGCCAGATGTGAGCCGATAAAGCCCGCTCCGCCGGTAATGAGATAAGTTTTGCCTGTATTCAAAGGAGGGTAGGTGGAAAGTTTCAGTAATTCTTGAGCTGCTGGCTCATCACACGGCGCATCTCGGCATCGGATTCGCGCTTCTTGATGTCGTCGCGCTTATCATACTCCGCCTTGCCTTTGCCCAGACCCAACCGCACTTTGACGCGGTTTTTCTTCCAATAGAGGCCCAGGGGGATGATGGCATGACCTTTGGCCATGACCTGCATTTCCAGCTTGCGGATTTCGTTCTTGTGCAGGAGCAGCTTGCGGCTGGCTTTGGGATTATGGTTGAGCCGGTTGCCGAAGTTGTACTCGTCAATGTGGGCGTTATAGAGATGGAGCTCACCCTTATCGACCTTGGCAAAGGAATCCCGAATCTGACCGCGCCCGGCGCGCAGAGATTTCACTTCGGTCCCTTTGAGGACGATGCCCGCTTCGTAGGTCTCCAGAATGAAGTAATCCCGGCGGGCTTTGGAGTTGGTGATGATGTCTGCCACAAAAAACAGAACCGGAAGATCGTGTGATCACACTCTGCTTCCGGCCCTCCATTAATAATCTAACACTAAGCTCTGTGCTTGCGTCTGAGATTGGCCGTATAGACCGGAGCGGTATTCTTGAATTCGGATGTCTCCCAGGAGAGCTTATCCAAAACCAGTTCGGTCATTGCTATATCGGCCCAGCCCATCTTCTCGGTATCGGCGATGAGCGGACGGCTGCCTGAGCTTAACTGGCGAACTCGTTTGCTGACGATGTTGATCAGGGTGTAAGGGTTGCCCACCTTTTCCATTGCTTGGTTACAAATATCAGGGTTCAAGGTATCCTCTTAAAGAAAGTTGATTCACTCTTATCTCCTGGACACGGAGCCACCCGTGGCCAAATAAGCGATGCATTATGAACACGCCCCTCCAAAAATGCAAGCCTTTAATCGCTCTATTTTTGAGGCAATACGAACCGGATTTTGGCGTTTTAATTCTGCGGTATTTGTGCTACATAGTCTGCAGAGGGTGTATATTCGTGTGCGGAGGTAACCCGACCGCGGAGAGACGATGAACCCGGCGTAGGAATAAACATGATCGCTTTAAACTCTGAATGCGTTTTGGTGGAATATCCTTCCGGCGAGCTCAGGCCATGCTTCCCGGAGGATATCACGCCGGAGATGCTGGAGATGGAGCCGGTGGACCCGGATTACTTTCTGGGTGCCGTCGAGGCGGTTTTCACCTACGTCAACCGGGAAAATTATCTGGGGAGGCTGAGGCTCGGGGAACTGTCGCAACTGGTTTCATCGGCATTGATCTCGCAGCCCGGCAAACTGATCCGGCATGTGGACCTGCAGGAATTGATCCCGGCAGAATTCCAATATGGCGAGCTGGCTTTTTTCCAGAAGCTGAGGGAGGTCCTTCTTTCGCTGGAAAACTCGAGGGCGGATCTTATTTACGTGAAGGGAGTACGGGGCTGCACCCTTTCCTGTACGCAGCGGCAGCGCTGGAGCAAGCGGGCCCGGGGTTTCGCCGATTCGGTAGTGGCCTTTATCCGGAGCTATGCGCAGAGCTCGAACCGGTTAGAAAAAATTTTAGTTATTGAATAGAAAAAGTTATGAGTAAGACTCTTTTTGAAAGAATCGTCTCCAGAGAAATTCAGGCCGATATCGTGTTTGAGAATGAGGCTCTGTTGGCCTTTCGGGATATTAACCCGCAGGCGCCGGTCCATGTCCTGATCGTCCCCAAACGGGTGGTTGCCCGGATAGACGAGGCGCAGAGGAGTGACCGCGAGCTCCTGGGCGACCTGCTTCTGGCGGCGGCTCAGGTGGCGCGCCAGTTGGGCTTGGCGGAAAACGGTTACCGGCTGGTGATCAATAACGGCAAGGATGGAGGAGAGACCGTGCCGCATCTGCATTGCCATATTTTGGGAGGGCGTCCTCTGGGCTGGCCTCCGGGCTAGTCGGGCAAGGCTCCCGGCCTCTTATCCTTTTATGAAACGGCCCGGCTCATTCTGAGGCATGGGCCTCTTTGTGTACAAAAAAAATCATGGTCTTGAAATCTGATAAAGAAGAGCCCGAGGGTGCCCGGGCTGCAGTGGAAAAAATTCTGAATATGAAAAAGCGGGGAGAGAAAATCTCCGCTTTGACGGCTTATGATTACCCCATGGCCCGTCTGCTTGATGAAGCCGGAGTGGATATTCTCCTGGTTGGGGATTCCCTCGGCAACGTGGTGCTGGGTTTTCCGGATACCACCCACGTCACGATGGAGCACATGATCCACCACGTCGGTGCGGTGGCCCGGGCCCATCCTAAAGGGTTGCTCATAGCCGATATGCCCTACCGGAGCTATGAAACGCCCGAAGAAGCGCTCCGGAACGCGCGGCGCCTGGTGGAGGCTGGTGCCCAATGCGTGAAGCTCGAAGGCGGCCGGGCGATTCTGCCGCAGGTGGAGGCGGTTTTGGAAAAGGGGATTCCCATTTGCGGGCATCTCGGGATGCTGCCGCAGCAGATTCTCGTGGAAGGCGGCTACCGGGTTAAGGGCAAGATCGAGTCCGAACAGGCTGCCTTGATGGAAGACGCGCTGGCACTGGAGAAGGCCGGGGTCATGGCGATCGTGCTGGAATTGGTTCAGAAAGATTTTACTCCCAGGATCACGGCGGCGCTTAAAAT
>CAZSTC010000022.1:0-5538 GCA_964609795.1 uncultured Verrucomicrobiota bacterium | reverse complement strand
TACTGGAATTTCGGCGTGGGCAGATTGCCCGAAGAGGTGAAGGAGGATCAGGAGGCCATGGCCAATATGCGCCATCTGGGACAGGCAATCAACTGGCTGGGCGAGCGGATCAAGTCCGCCCCGACGCCTTATCCCTTGCCGCCCACCGTGACTTGAGTGCGATTTTCATTTTATTAACCTGCCGTCTGTTGACTGATTTTTTTAAAAGGCTATAATATCCATGGTGTTGTTAAGTTCGAAAATAGCTACCCATTTTTCTTCACAGGAGAATGTGGTCTTATATCCGGGTGACTGTACGGACTTGCTAAGGGAGCTCCCCGATCATTCAGTTCAGCTGGTTGTTACTTCTCCTCCTTACAATATTGGAAAGGAATACGAAAAAAAGACTTCTCTTCAGGCGTATCTTGAAGAGCAGGAGAAAGTAATTGCTGAGTGTGTGAGGGTTTTGGCGCCGCAGGGCAGCCTGTGCTGGCAAGTCGGTAATTTTGTAGATAATGGAGCGATTGTTCCTTTGGACTCCGTCCTTTATCCAATTTTTGTTCAACACGGTCTTCAGATGAGAAACAGGATCATCTGGCATTTTGAACATGGCCTCCACTGTTCACGCCGTTTTTCAGGCCGGTATGAAACGATCATATGGTTTACAAAGTCCAGCGATTATGTTTTCAACCTGGATCCGGTGAGAGTCCCTCAAAAATATCCGGGCAAAAAATACTTCAAGGGCCCTAAAGCAGGGCAATATTCTTGCAACCCGTTGGGCAAGAACCCGGGCGATTTATGGATGATTCCTAACGTGAAACACAATCATGTTGAAAAAACTATTCATCCCTGCCAATTTCCGGTTGAGCTTGTAGAGAGACTGGTCCTCTCCCTGACAAATAAAGGTGATTGGGTGCTGGACCCTTATGTGGGGGTGGGTACTTCCATTATTGCTGCGGTTCGACACAACAGAAAAGGAATGGGGGCTGAAATAGTTCCCAAATACCTGAAGGTGGCTGAAGAACGAATTCAGCTGGAGTTTGCCGGTTGTTTAAAATCAAGGCCAATGAATAAGCCCGTGTATGATCCGTTGAATATAAGAAAAACAGACTCTATCAATGAGTTAGGAGGGGAACTATTCGATCCTGAAGAGGTTTGTTTTCAGCAGCCACTACTCTAAGAGCTTAAAATGAAAATTGTTGAAACTTATTCTCACCTGAATGGTCTTGAGTTTCTCTTGGTCCATAGAAAACAACTTTGGGATGAATTAAATAAGGTTATCAAAGCTGTCGATGCGACATGCTGTCATACAAAAATTTCTAAAGAAAAAAGGACAAAAGATAAGATGTTGTATAGTCCTGTTGACATCAATAGGGCTTTTAGAGAAACATTTTCAAAATGCGGATGGGAAGAAAGTAGAGTAGATTATTGGGTTAGTGGGGACGAGAAATTAATTCGAAAAACTCTTTCCATGGACTTGGAGAGTCAAAAAAAGGAAATAGAGGCAGCCGGGAAAAAAGCGATTCGGAGCTACAATCAAACTGATTTTGTAAAAGAAAGGGTGGCCGTAGAAATTCAATTTGGCAAATATGCTTTTGTAGCATATGACCTTTTTGTCAAACATCTGGCATTTTATGTGGGTGACAAAATAGATGTCGGTGTTGAGGTTCTTCCGGTAAAATCTCTTCAGTCGGAGATGAGTTCGGGTGTGGCGTACTATGAAGGAGAAATTTATAATGTAGTTCGCCAAGGCAGGGGAGTTCCTGCTGTTCCGTTGGTGATTTTAGGTGTTGATGCATGAAATGCATCTTTGTTTTGAGAGTAATTTGAGTTCCAAAAATACTTCTTTTTATACAAAGTCACGAGTTGAAATTTAAAAACAGGAACCGGGGCAAAGTTTTGTGAAATTTCCTTTGGATAATCAGGCTGATCGTGAAACAATGCCCGAGCGACATGCGTGTATCAGGCCATAGAGAAGGGGAGCTTCAGCTGTAGAGATGAGAGTTGTACTGGACGAAAATAGTGTGAAGGTGGATGGGAATTATTATCCACTGCCGATGGGAAATATCTACATCGAAGACGATGAAGGCGCTTTCCCGGGCGATGACTACTGCGATTTTGTCAGCGTGCTTCTCCTCTGGTGGACGAATGAATTGATCAGTTTCTATTGGGGCGCCAAGACGGTGAAACTCCGCTTCATGGATGAGCATTATTACATCCACCTGATGCACGAAGGCGCGGACGATCTGGATTGGTGCCAGGCGCATTTGGGGGAGAGTACCCTTCAGGGAACCGAGCTGACCCGGGAAGTCTATTTTGACCTGCCCGAGTTTACCAGGAGCCTGGCCAAAGCGATCAATGCGCTCTTGCGCAACGAAGCTTTCGTGGCGAGGATGCCCGAGGAATCGGCCCAGCTCCAACTGGCCTATGGGCGGCTGCGGCAACTGATTAAGAAAAAATAAATCCCCGCCGGAATCCCGGAGCCGATCTACTTCATTTTTTTGCGATAGAATTTTCCGGGGAGCTGCTCTACCTGCTTTTTGAGTTCCAATCCGAAGAGGGCCGATTGGACCGCGCTGCTGGGCAATTTTGAAGCACGGATGAGTTCGTCGACATGCTGCTCCTGAGAGCTCATGCAGCCGAAGACGGTCAATTCATGTTCGCTCATCGAAATGGTGAAAGATTCCACCGCCGTGACGGGCAAAGAAAAGGGGAGTTGCTCCGGATCGACTTTTTCGGTTTTTCTTTCCGCTGAAGGGGGGTTCTCCTCACTCAAGGTTCCGGCCAGCCCGGCGAAGCATTCAAATTCACTCAAAATATCCTGCACCCCTTCGCAGAGCTTGGCGCCCTCTTTAATCAATTTGTGGCAACCGCTGCTGCGTGGCGAATCGATCCGACCCGGGACGGCAAAAACCTGCCGGTTGAGCTCAGCGGCCATGCCGGCCGTGATAAGAGCGCCGCTCACGAGATTCGCCTCGACCACGACGGTGCCCAGGGTCATGCCGGCAACGATTCGATTGCGGATGGGGAAAGTCTGGCGGTCGCCTGCGCGGTCCATGGGGAACTGCGAGATGAGGGCCCCGTTTTCGGCGATTTTTTCAAAGAGCTCAGCATTCCCCACTGGATAAATATGGTTTAATCCATTGCCCAGGACAGCCAATGTCCGACCCTTGGCCGAGAGAGCTCCCTGGTGCGCGGCCGTATCGATTCCGCTGGCGCCTCCGCTGACCACGGTGATTCCGGCATAGGCCAATTGCTGGGCCAGACGATGAGCGGTTTCCTTGCCGTAGAGGGTAATCATCCGCGAGCCGACAATGGAGATCGAGCCCTTATCCTGAGGCAGGATGCGTCCTTTGACGTAGAGGAGGAACGGGGGATTGTAAATCTCGCGCAAGAGCGGCGGGTATTCCTCATCCTCCGGGATGATGACGTGGCAATCGGCATTTTTAATCCGTTGCAGTTCGCTTTGCAGATCGACCGTGTCTTCCCAATTGCGGATGGCCGCCGCGGTCACCGGTCCGATGCCCTGCACCCTCATAAGCCGGTCGATGCTGGCCGAGAGAATGGCTTGGGGTTCCCCGAACACTTTTCGTAGCTGAGCCAGGGTGGCCGGGCCCACGCCTTCAATCAGGTTCAGGGCGATGTATGCTTCGTGCAGAGTCATTGTTTCAGAATCGAAATATCCTGCACGGAAAACTCTACTGTCTCGCCTTCCTGGCCGAAGTAGCCGCCCCAGCCGACCCGAAATTCTTTGATCTTATCCAGGTCCATCTGCGCATTGGGGTCCTTGGACCAGCCTGCCAGGAGAAAGCTGCTTCTGGGGACGTAAATTTTCACGAATTGGTCCTGATCGCGACCGCCCAGAGTATGGCCGGTGTGTGCCAGGTATTCGCCGCCATCCGCATCCCGGAGCACGACCAGAAGCTGAGTCGGCGTTCTTTGGGAAGAGGGGATTTTGACGTTGAGGGTCAGGAGCTCCATCGCGCTCAAATCCATCTCCTTCGGGTAGCTGAGGAAGAGGTAGGTATCCACGTTGCTCTTGGTGAGGGTCGCATGGGCGGTGACTCCCTTCTCAGTATTGGTGAGAGTCGAGCGGACGAATTCTCCAGCGCCGGCGGAGGGCTTATCCAGCGGCAGCGGCATCTCCTCGTATTGAGGCAGGCTCTTCATATCGGTTTTCTGTTTACGCTGAATCTGCCGGTCAAAAGTAAAGGCCACAGCGCTCCAGCCCTCCAGCCGGACTGCGTAGCTCGGGGCATAATCGAGCTCGGTGACTTCTCCGGTTTGGGGGTCCCACATTTTGGCGTTGCCGATGGCGGCAAAGCTGACGCGATCTTCGCAGGGCTGCTTGGAGTCATTGAAAATATAGTAGAGCTCGTGGTCGGGGAAAGAGCGATGGGTGACGCGCAGAGGCGATTCTTTCTGAGTCGGCGTGAAGTCGCGCTCCAATAGAGCATCCGCCACCGCGGAGACCCGGCTCTCCATTCCCTGAGGCAGATAGACCGCTGCGCCTCCGGAGCGGTTGAAGCGGGCATTGAAGGGCAGGGGAGTCTCACCGAAAAGGCGATTTGAAATTTCCAACACTGCCGGGCTGGGGTATTCAAAGGAGGAATTCCGGGGCAGAGAGCCCGCAGCGATCAGGATGCCGCCGCGCTCGACGAACCACTCCAACTGGTTCCAGACTTCCAGGGGCAGCGTATCGACGGAGGGTAGCACGATGATCCGCCAGTTCAGACCGCTGGGATGCTCCAGCCCTCTATTGCCGACGACTGAATCGGTAATGGCCTGGCTGTCGATAAAGGTAAAATCACGGGCTCCGCGCCAGAGCGATTCCCCGACGGCACTGTAACTGCCGGAAATGCTCAGCACCGCTGGCGAATCATTGGCCCAGAGACGCGAGGGCAGATACCGGGCCCAGCAGCTCTCCACCGGGTAAAGCACGGCGACATCGGTCATCTGCCTGCCGCCTTCGGTCAGGAGGATGCTGCGTCCGCACCACTGGTTGAGGCCGCGGATCTCTTCATCACTGCGCTGGCTCCAGGAGTAGTAGCTGGTGAAACGGTTGACGCCGCCCACGATCTGCCGCCCCAGGGTGCCCCGAATCTCATCCACCGAGACGATGACCTTCGGCCTCTGGTCACCAGCCGGACGCCAGACCTGGGAGTGATCAGAGGTTTCGCTCATGACCAGGCGGTTGGCAGTGAGCTCGGCCGCGCTGGAGATGAGTCGCGAGACGTACCAGGGGACATCTCCGGGCTGACTGGTCAGGCAATCCATACTGGGTGCATCCAGCCGCCGCAGACAGGCGAAGAAATTACCGTAAAAGGGAATATGCGTCGCCATCGATTCTTCGGAAATCAGGTGGCCGCCCGAGGGGATATTGTATCGGGCGCAAAAATTCTGAATCTGGCCGAAATAGTTTTCCGCGACTTTCTCCCCGACCGTATTCCAGAAATCGTATTTGACGCGGGCGGCTTCTCCACGCGCACCGCAATCCAGCGCCAGAAGTGGGAGGAGCGGCATCAGGTCGTAGCCGTTACGCTGTTCGAAATCTTCGGC